>JAZKEL010000297.1:0-2034 GCA_040387075.1 Pseudomonadota bacterium | reverse complement strand
GTAGATTTCGCTTTCCGCACTATTGATGGCGGATAACAACACTAGGTAATTCAGGTTGAATGGGTCGTCCGGCGAGCTACCGATAGCACGTACTACATTGCTGCCTTGGCGTGTCGCTTGCGGATAATAGTTGCGCTCAGCCAGCGGTTTGCCTTTCTGCTTTTCCCAGGTCTCCACAAACAGTTTCTGGAACTCGCCGACGACCGGACCATCCAGGCGCAGGTGGGTATCGCGCCAATGCAGGCCTTCTATGCCTTTACCCTGCGCCACTGCGGTTTCCGTATTCTTTGCATCGCTGCGTTTCTGCTCTTCGCTTTGCTTTTCCTGTTTCGTGGCCGGCTTGCCGCCAGAGCCGCTGCTACTGAACAACGAACTGCCGGAAGAGCCGTTTGAGTATACGCTGCTGATATTGATGCCGCCTACATATGCCGTCTTCCCATCGATCACCAGCAGCTTACGGTGATCGCGATTATTCAGGCTCCATTCGCCGCGTGCATTGAGGGGGTTGACCGGGTTGAATTCCAGCACATTGATGCCGCTGTCTATCATGGGCTGGAAAAACTCTTTGGGCGTTCCCAGCGAGCCTATGCTGTCATACAGCAGGTTGACCTGGACGCCGCTGGTTTGCTTGGCAATCAACGCTTCGGAAAATCGCCTGCCGATCTCATCATCTTCGAAAATATAGGTTTCCATATTGATGTGGTCGGTTGCATCGTTAATGGCATTGAACATGGATGCATAGGTGGGTGGCCCGTCGATCAGCAGTTCCACCTTGTTGCCGACGGTAAGCGGGCTGCCGCCGATCTCTTCTTCAAGCGCCAGGTGGCGGTCGAAGATATCGGTGTTATCCGCACCTTTTTTCAGCCTGGCCAGCACGGCCTTGCTTTGTGCAGGGGTCAGCGGGCCTTTCGAACCCTCCATCTGTACTGGGCGATGAGGCTTCATCGCCATGTCGGGGTTGAGCTTGGGCAGGCTGCTGCAGGCGCTCAGCACCGCTGGCAGCAACAAAGCCAATAGAAGGGATTTGCCGGAGAACAGGCAGTATCTTGGAGTGGTCTGGGTGAAGGTGGTCATCGATAAGCCATTGTTATATAAATTATTCAGACGATAAGATGCAGGACATTACTCCAGTCGTTCAAGCTTGTCTGTCAGCAAGCTCCTACGGCAATTACGGCTGCATGTAGATCAGCTTGTCTGTGGCAAATCCCAGTTTTCCGGCTTTTGAAATAAGGCGTTGCTTGATCGGCTCGGCAAGATCAGGCGTGCGTGACAATATCCAGAAATACGACTTATCCGGGCCGCACACCATGACATAGTTATAGTCCGGCTTGTCCAGCTCGATGATGTTGTAAGCACCATAAAACGGGCCGAAGAACGAGACTTTCAATTTTCCGGGATACGTACCGTCAGCATGCGGCTCGTCAATAAAATACGCTTTGCCGACTGCCTGTTCCCACTTCTGCTCTTTGGTATTGAAGCCGCCGTTGATCACCTGTATGCCGCCATCGTCCCGCATGCTGTAAGTAGCTGTCACTTTTTCCAGCCCACGCTCGAAACGGTGATCTAGCCGGGCGATCTCGTACCACGTGCCCAGGTATTTGGCTGGCTCGACTTTGTCCACCACGGTGATGCCGTCGGGTATGCCCATGCAGGCGGATAGCACGCATGATAAAAAGAGCAGGTATAAGGGTTTCATTCGGGGCCTGTGATTTTTGCTACGTTCGGTACTGGTCGCAAAGTGTAGCGGATGCCGCTTAAATTTTTACACTTTTTTTATATGGCTTGGGTGACAATTCATCGCATGTCATTCATTCAATCCACTACAGTTTCCCAGTCTACATGGCGCGGCTATGCGTTGAGCTCGGGCATCTGCATAGCGCTGGCATTCGTGGCCATGGCCTTGCTGCCTTATGTGGACCTGGCGAATATCGTCATGCTGTTCCTGCTGGCGGTATTCCTTATCGCCGTCTATCTTGGGCGTGGTGCCGCCGTCCTGTCTGCGTTCCTAAGCGTGGCACTGTTCGATTACTGCTG
>JAZKEL010000296.1:3507-5458 GCA_040387075.1 Pseudomonadota bacterium | reverse complement strand
GCCGCAAGGTCGATTATATCCGCCTGTCCATCACCGACCGTTGCGATTTTCGCTGTGTGTACTGCATGAGCGAAGACATGAGTTTCCTGGCGCGCGATGAAGTGCTCAGCCTGGAAGAATGCGAACGGCTGGTGAGGATATTCGTATCGCTGGGTGTCAGTAAAGTACGCATCACCGGCGGCGAACCGCTGGTGCGCAAGAATGCATTATGGCTGTTTGAGAAGATCGGCAAACTGCCCGGCCTGCGCGAACTGGTAACGACCACGAACGGCTCCCAGCTTGGTCACCAGGCCCACGCTTTGAAAGCCGCTGGAGTAAGCCGCATCAATATCAGCCTGGATAGCCTCAACCCAGAACGCTTCAGGAAAATCACGCGCGTCGGCGACCTGGATAAAGTGCTGAAAGGCATTGCGGCAGCCAAGCAGGAAAACTTCGAGAATATCAAACTGAATACCGTGCTGATGCGCGGCATCAACGACGACGAAGCGTTGCCGCTGGTGCAGTTTGCTGTGGAGCAGGGCATCGATATCTCCTTTATCGAAGAAATGCCTCTGGGCGACGTGGACCACACGCGTGAGTCCACCTTTGTGAGTAACCAGGACACCCTGAAGTTGCTGAAACAGCATTACCAGCTGATCAGTAGCACGGAGAATACCGGCGGACCGGCACGGTACTGGCGAGTTCACGATTCCAATGGCAATACCAACACCAAGATCGGCTTTATTTCGCCGCACAGCCATAATTTCTGCGAATCGTGCAACCGCGTGCGCATCACCTGCAAAGGCGAACTCTATCTATGCCTGGGACAGGAAAATAAGGTTGACCTGATGCCCCTGCTCAGGCAATTCCCCGACAACGACACACCTATCGTCGCGGCCATCGTCAACAGCATGCAGGTCAAGCCTAAAGGCCACGATTTCGACCTGAAGCGCGCCGCACCTGCTGTCATCCGATTCATGTCACATACCGGCGGCTAAGCCGTCCACTCTCACGAGCATGCAGATCACAGGCATCGTCTTAGCAGGTGGTCGCGGCACGCGCATGGGTGGTATTGATAAAGGCCTGGCAGATTTTCTCGGCAAGCCCATGGTGGTTCACGTGATCGAACGTTTACAGCCGCAGGTGAACGAGATATTCATCAATGCCAACCGTGAAATCGAGCGCTACCGGGCATTTGGCCTTACCGTCATCCAGGATGAGATCGATGGCTTTGCGGGACCGCTCGCCGGCCTGCATGCCGGGATAAAAGCCGCCAGTTCGCCCTATGTACTCACGTCCCCCTGCGACTCACCTATCCTTCCGCTCGACCTGGCCAGCAAGATGATGAACGCAATAATTGCATCCAAGGCCTCCATCGCCATTGCAAAGACCGGCTCCCAGCTGCACCCGGTTTTTAGCCTCACCCCTGTATCCGCGCTTGCCAGCCTTGAAAAATACCTGAATGGCGGCGGCCGTAAAATGGAGGCCTGGCAAAAATCGATGCCGTGTGTTGAAGTCGCTTTCGACGATTCCCCACTGGCGTTCAGTAATATCAATACGACAGGTGAACTAAAGGAACTGGAAACACTGGCACAGGCGCCTGGAACATGAGCGATAAAACCTTGGTGACGCCTATCCTGGGGGTCTGCGCATATGGCAGCGGCATGGGTAAGACCACGCTGTTGCTTAAGCTGATTCCCGAGCTGATTTCGCGCGGGTTGCGCATCTCCGTGGTCAAACACGCGCACCACCGTTTCGACATCGACCATCCGGGCAAAGACAGCTATCGCCTGCGCGAAGCCGGTGCAGCGCAGATGATGATCGGATCGAGCAGGCGCTGGGCGCTCATGACCGAACTGGCAGAAATACCAGCCACGGCACAAGTCGAACCGGAACTGGCTGATCTGCTGGCGCAGATGGATACTAAGCTGGCCGACCTGATCCTGGTGGAAGGTTTTCGCCATGCCCCCAT
>JAZKEL010000296.1:2996-3497 GCA_040387075.1 Pseudomonadota bacterium | reverse complement strand
GCGCATCTCCGTGGTCAAACATGCGCACCACCGTTTCGACATCGACCATCCAGGCAAGGACAGCTACCGCCTGCGCGAAGTCGGTGCAGCGCAGATGATGATAGGCTCGAGCAGGCGCTGGGCACTCATGACCGAGTTATCTAACGAAATGGAAGAACCGGAACTGGCCGATCTGCTGGCGGAGATGGATACCAAGCTGGCCGACCTGATCCTGGTGGAAGGTTTTCGCCATGCCCCCATCGCCAAGATCGAAGTGTACCGGGCAGCACTTGGCACGCCATTGCTGGCGCTTGAAGACCCATCCATCATCGCCGTGGCCACAGATTCCGCTGTCGCAGCAACGCAACCTCAACTGGATATCAACGACGTAGCAGCTATTGCAAGCTATGTCATGCAATGGCGCGCGGGTAGCCGTCTATAACCATTCCTTAACTTTGCAGCAACCGCACCTAACCAGGACACGTACTTCATGACTAGCCCTTCGCTCTCCGACCTCGCCAA
>JAZKEL010000296.1:287-2981 GCA_040387075.1 Pseudomonadota bacterium | reverse complement strand
GCTCGGCCGTATTCTTGCCCGGGACATACTCTCGCCGCATAACGTTCCCAACCATGACAATTCGGCCATGGACGGCTATGCATTCAAAGCGGCGGATATCGAGCCAGGCGACGCGGATACCCAGACTGCGTTGACCATCATCGGTACCGCGTTCGCCGGCACGCCTTACACCGACAAGATAGAAGCCGGACAATGTGTGCGCATCATGACCGGCGGTGTCATGCCGCAAGGTGCCGACACCGTGATCGCGCAGGAACGCACCAGCGTGAAAGACGGCACTATGCGCTTTACTGAAAAGCTGGCATCCGGCACCAATGTGCGCTACGCAGGCGAAGACCTGCAAGCCGGCCAGGTCGTGCTGAAAACAGGCCACCGGATACGGCCTGTGGATCTTGGCTTGATTGCCTCCCTTGGAATTGGCCAGGTTGACGTGTTCCGCAGGCTGAAAGTCGCTTTCTTTTCTACAGGCGACGAGCTGGTCAGCATCGGCACTGAGCTTGCATCCGGGCAGTTATACGATAGTAACCGTTATAGCCTGTTCGGCATGCTCGCACGCATGGGCGTGGAGGTCATCGACCTGGGCATCGTGCGCGACGATCCTGCCGCGCTTGAACGCGCACTGGTTGAGGCTTCATCGAAAGCGGATGTGATCTTGACCAGCGGGGGCGTTTCCGTCGGTGAAGCCGACTTCATGAAGCAACTGCTGGAAAAGCTGGGCCAGGTACTGTTCTGGAAGATCGCCATGAAACCCGGCCGACCCCTGGCTTACGGCAAAGTCGGCAATGCCCATTATTTCGGCCTGCCGGGCAACCCTGTCGCGGTGATGGTGACCTTCTACCAGTTCGTGCGTGAAGCCCTGCTGGTATTGATGGGGCAACCTGCACCGGCTGCGTTACCCTTATTCAAGGTGACCTGCACCGCACCCATCAAGAAACTGAAAGGCCGAACCGAATTCCAGCGCGGCATACTGTACAAAGCAGATAACGGCGATTGGGAAGTGAAACCGACAGGGCACCAGGGTTCCGGCGTGTTGAGTTCCATGTCGCTGGCGAACTGCTTTATCGTGCTGGATGAAACCGTCGGCAATCTGGAAGCCGGCAGTACGGTGAATGTCCAGATCATGGATGGTATCGTCTAAAGCACCTGCCTGATTGGACAGTCAAACCGCCCAAAATTGACACTTTTCTCCTCATGTAAATGCTTGAACTTGCTATACATAAAGCTTAGTATAAGCAGTGCTGTTACAATTCATTTACAAATGCCGCAGAGCATTGTGCCAGGGTGCATAAATGCCATTGATATCAACCAATGGCACATGGAGTTTAGGAGAGATTGTGTCGCTAGATCAGGCTATCGGCCAGAATTCGTCCCAGGATTTTGGCAGTTTTCCCGCGCAGGAAATGCAACGCATCAACGTGCACATCCTTGCCCACCAGGGCATGCCGGGGGCACTATTGCCCTTGCTGCATGCCATCCAGGACGATATCGGCTACATCCCCCAGGACTGTTATAGCCACATCGCCAAATCGCTTAACCTGTCCGTTGCCGAAGTGCATGGCGTGGTCAGCTTCTATCATCATTTCCGTACGCATGCCCCCGGCCGGCACATCCTGCAGGTCTGCCGTGCAGAATCCTGTCAATCCATGGGCAGCAGTGCGCTTGAATCGCATATAAAACAGAATCTTGGCGTGGATTACCACGAAACTACCGCCGACGGCGCCATCACCCTGGAACCCGTTTATTGCCTGGGGAATTGTGCATGCTCTCCCGCTGTCTTAATGGATGGCGATGTGTATGGGCGCGTGGATGCCCTGCAGATGGACGAGATCATCGCTGAAGCCAGGAGGCCGGCATGACAGCAGCGTCGCAAGAGTCAGTCATTAAGGTATACATCCCCAGGGATTCAAGCGCCCTGTCTCTAGGTGCGGATAAGGTGGCACACCTGATCAAGGCAGAAGCAGCGGATCGCGACCTGCCGATAGCCATCATCCGTAACGGTTCACGCGGCATGTTCTGGCTGGAAACCGTGGTAGAAGTCGAAACTACCGAGGGCCGTATCGCTTACGGCCCGGTGAGACCGAGGGACGTTGCGGGTCTTTTCGATGCAAGTTTTCTTACCGGCGGCCAGCATGCATTGAAACTTGGCATGACCGATGAATTGCCCTGGCTCAAGAACCAGGAACGCCTGACGTTCGCCCGCATGGGGATCACCGACCCGGTTTCATTGCCTGACTATATCGCCCATGACGGCTATCTGGGCCTGAAGAATGCACTTGCCATGAACGGCGCCGATATCGTACGCCAGGTCACGGAATCAGGCCTGCGCGGACGCGGCGGTGCGGCTTTCCCCACCGGTATCAAGTGGAAAACCGTCATGGACTGTACTTCAAAAGGAAATGACAGCAGCCAGAAGTACATCGTCTGCAACGCGGATGAAGGCGACTCCGGTACTTACTCCGATCGCATGATCATGGAAGGCGATCCCTTCGTGCTGATCGAAGGCATGACCATTGCTGGCCTGGCGGTGGACGCCACCCAGGGCTATATCTACCTGCGTTCCGAATACCCGCACGCCCTACAAATATTGAACGAAGCGATCCAGGTCGCGTACGACAACGGCTATCTCGGCAAGGACATACTCAGCAGCGGCAGGCAGTTCGACCTGGAAGTCAGGCGTGCAGCAGGTGCCTATGT
>JAZKEL010000296.1:0-277 GCA_040387075.1 Pseudomonadota bacterium | reverse complement strand
AGGGCGACTCTGGCCGGTTACCTGGGTGAGAACATCCTGGGCTCGGGCAAGGTTTTTCATCTGCAAGTCCGCCGTGCTGCCGGTGCTTATGTCTGTGGCGAGGAAACTTCGCTGCTGGAAAGCCTGGAAGGCAAACGCGGCATCGTGCGTTTCAAGCCGCCCCTGCCCGCCATCGAAGGCCTGTTCGGCAAACCTACCGTCGTCAATAACGTCATCTCGTTCGCCACCGTGCCTATCGTGCTGGATAAAGGCGGCGAGTTTTACAAGAACTACGGCA
>JAZKEL010000295.1:0-1525 GCA_040387075.1 Pseudomonadota bacterium | reverse complement strand
GGATAGTTCTGCCAGTTCGCCCATGACGACGGCATTCAAATCACATTCCACCCTGCGCTGCATACCCGCCTCAACCTGGTCGGATAAATGCCGCAACATAAAACTCAACAACGGTATTCCAGCTGGGGTATAGCGTAGCGGTTCAATTACCACCACTTCGCCTGCTATCTCTAATCGATTATGTATCAATGACGCATCGTTTCAGGAAGCAAGCCCAGCGTACTGCGCTAATTGCTTAGCGTACTAATTAAGATGCAGCTGCTTCGGCAACCGGTGCTGCGGCTGGAGCCGCTGCCGGTGCTGATTCTTCCCTGCCACCCAATACGGATCTGGATTTTTCTTCCTTCATCATTGGGGATGGGGCCAGTGCAGCTTCTTTAGTCGCCATGGTGAGATGACGCAGTACCGCATCATTAAACTTGAATGCATGCTCAAGTTCGTCAAGAACGAACTGGTTACATTCAATGTTCATCAGCACGTAATGCGCTTTGTGGATTTTCTGGATAGGATAGGCCAGTTGACGACGGCCCCAGTCTTCCAGGCGGTGCATGGCGCCGCCGTTAGACGTGACCAGAGTGCGATAGCGCTCTATCATGGCGGGCACTTGCTCGCTCTGGTCCGGATGGACGATAAAAACTACTTCATAATGTCGCATGTAAACTCCTTTTGGATTAAAAGGCTCCTGCACAGCGAAACAGTGAGCCAAGGTGGGAAAGCCCGCGATTATAGGGCATAACACCCTGTTCAATCAACTCATTTCTCAGTCTGGCAATCTCTGCCAGCTCCAGGTGGTCGAGCTAATAAATAGTATAGGGGTGATTACCTAGCAAACTCTACAGGCTGAATCGCCGATTCATTTCTTGATTCGCACATAGCCCGCCAGTATGATTAAGCTCCTGCCAGATTCAACCCTGTCGCCGCTGGCATCGCAGGCCCGGCCTTTGAAAGTGTAGATCTCTTGCGTATTTTATTTGTCAGCTCCGAAGCATTTCCCCTTATCAAGACTGGCGGCCTGGCGGATGTCAGCGGTTCGCTGCCGGCCGCATTGCGTGAAGAAGGCGCCGATGTCAGGCTATTGATTCCAGGCTACCCGGCGGTACTGCAAAAGCTGGTTAAACAGCTTGAAGTCGCCACCGTCGACAACCTGCCGTCCATAGGCACGGTTTCCCTGGTGATGGGTGAGATAGCCGAAACCGGCTTGCCGGTGATCGCCATTGTCTGCCCTAACTTGTATTCGCGCTCCGGCAACCCCTATCTGGATGCCAACGGCCAGGACTGGCCCGACAATGCATTGCGCTTTGGCATCCTTTCCCTGATTGCCGCCCTGCTCAGCGATGAATACAGTCCGCTGCCTGACTGGATACCGGACATCGTGCATTGCAATGACTGGCAAACCGGGCTCACGCCGGCGTATATGTACTACAAGGCTGCCAGTAGCCCTATCCTGCACCAGGCCAAGTCAGTGCTCAGCATCCACAACCTGGCATTCCAGGGCAATTTCCACCCGGACTGGATACCGCAGCTA
>JAZKEL010000294.1:0-1782 GCA_040387075.1 Pseudomonadota bacterium | reverse complement strand
TGTCCAGCGCAGTACCCAGTGTAGTGCCTAGCGCATTGACGGTCACTTTTTTCCGCAAGAAACCCGCGCATCTGCTATATCCGGGCCGACAATTATGTGGCGAAGTGGTGGTAAGCGATATCGGCATCGCTTCCAACTTTCTAACAGCTATTCGCCCGCAGACCTTTGAAAATTCACCAGGGGTATGGTGGGCGCACTTTCCCAGGCCGGACGAAGCCAGCCACAAGTACACACGCGGCCATGCGCTGGTATACGGCGGGTACCCAGTCACCGGCGCATCCCGCCTGGCTGCGAGGGGCGCGGCGCGTGCCGGTGCAGGATTGACCAGCATCGCGGTACCGGAAACCGCATATACCGTATACGCCGCTGCGCTGGAAAGCATCATGGTGCATCCCATCAGTTCTGCTGAAGGCTTTGACGCACTGCTCAGCGACAAGCGTGTCACCGCCCTGCTCATCGGCCCCGGCGCCGGTGCCAATAATGCTGCCGCCCTGGACAAAACGCGAGCACGCGTATTGACCATGCTCGCCAAAGGCAAAGCCACCGTGCTGGATGCCGATGCGATCAGTGCGTTTCAGCATGAGTTGCCTGCATTAATGAATGCGATTAAAGGCCCGTGCGTGCTGACACCGCACGAAGGCGAATTCAGCCGCCTGTTCGTGAGCATCACCGACGCCAGTGCAGACAAGCTGTCACGCGCCCGGCAGGCTGCACTGCACTCCAATGCGGTCATCGTGCTCAAAGGGGCGGATACCGTGATCGCCGCACCGGACGGGCGTGCCGCCATCAACAGCAACGCACCTGCCAGCCTCGCCACAGGCGGTTCCGGCGACGTGCTCGGCGGCATCATCCTCGGGCTGCTGGCACAGGGAATGCCGGCGTTCGAAGCCGCTGCGGCAGGCGTATGGCTGCACAGCGAGGCCGCTAGAGAATTCGGGCCCGGCTTGATCGCGGAAGACTTACCGGAGATGCTGCCGTGCGTGCTGCAGCGTCTGTCAGTTTATAGCGCTGATTGAAAACACGTGCGCGCTGTAACCATCCAGCCGCACATACAAACCGTTATGCAGGAGATCGTCGTAGTCGCGCAGATACGATGCGTCGTTCAGCAGATCGTCAAGCGTGCATTGCCTGTCTTGCCCGCCCCCTCCAGTTTCCACCTGGTCGGCAATAAACAGACGCCCCTGAGCCGTCCATTCCGACAGGTTGACCACCACTAAGCGATACTCGGCTGCATCACGCCAACTGTAGGCAATAAGCTGTTCATGCGTGGCATCGGAATCCGGCTGGGCTTGCAGCAGTGTCCAGACACCATCATGAAACACGTCTGCACTGGCGATATGCAGGATATTCGCGTAAGTGGCCTCAAGCTGGGTGTCTTTCTTTTCGGCTGCAGCGGCATTCAGCGGCATGGGCAGGTGGATAGTCCTGCCCTCTAACTGCCCCTGGTGGAAGAAACGCAATCCCGGCAAGGTGGCGATCAAGGTGGCGAATGCCGTCAGCGTATGCGCGCCGAACACGGCCGCACTTCGTGGCTCGTCATGATTCTCCAGGAACCTTGCCATACGCCCCTGGTACTCGACATCCGCCTGCAGGTGCGAGCGGATGTCGCTGGCATGCGAATGGCAAAGACGGTCATACAGGCGCTTGTCATAGGTATAGTTGAAACCCATAGCCTGCAGCCTGTTTTCCATGTCCCAGTACACTTCGGCCATCCAGGTAAAATTGGCTGGCAAGGCTGCGATGGCGTCTTCCCAGAATTCGGTAGACATTGCGGGGCGGGCG
>JAZKEL010000293.1:0-2695 GCA_040387075.1 Pseudomonadota bacterium | reverse complement strand
CGACTTCGCTCTTGTCATGCCAGCCCCGCTTCCCGATATGGGCTGGCGGGGTTTGACATTTCTGGGGGTCTTCCGGATAACGTCAGGCGGATTTTTTGAGATATGCTGTCCTGTGCAATGCGGGGCAGCAAAATCTGAAACCAAGGAAAGTATATCATGGCATCTCGGGCCGACCAAATGGCCTCGAACCTCAATCTATCGAAGTTCGGGCAGGCAACGGAGCTAAAGAACCGCATCTGGTTCACCATTGGCGCACTCATCATTTTCCGTCTGTTGAGCTTCGTGCCATTGCCAGGCGTCGATCCTGTCGCGCAGGCTGCGCTTTATGCAAATAATGCTGCTGGCGGCGTTCTTGATATCTTCAATACATTCTCCGGCGGCAGCCTTGAGCGTATGAGTCTCATCGCGCTCGGCGTGATGCCCTATATTACTGCCTCGATTGTGGTGCAGTTGGCTGCATCCTTGTCGCCGACGCTGGCCGCCATCAAGAAAGAGGGCGAAAGCGGGCGTAAAAAACTGAACCAATATACGCGATATGGCACCGTGTTCCTGACCGCGGTTCAGGGTTATTTCTTAGCTGCTGGCCTCGAAAGCCTCGCTGCGGCAAATGGCATTGGCGCAGTGGTTGAGCCTGGCCTGATGTTCCGCATCGTCGCAACCATCAGCCTGATCGGCGGAACGATGTTCCTGATGTGGCTAGGTGAGCAAATCACTTCGCGTGGTATTGGCAACGGTATCTCGCTGATCATCATGGCGGGTATCGTCGCCCAGATGCCGCGTCTGTTTGCGCAGCTGCTGGAAGGTGGACGCACAGGTTCGATTAGTGGCTTCATCATCGTTGGCTTCATCGCCATGTTCGTTGGCCTGACCTTGCTGATCTGCTTCATGGAGCGCGGGCAACGCCGGGTACTTATTCAATATCCAAAGCGCGCGACGCAACGTGGTATGATGCAGGCCGATCGCAGCCATCTTCCGCTGAAGATTAACACTGCCGGCGTTATTCCACCGATCTTCGCATCTTCGCTGTTGCTGTTGCCAATCACGATTACGCAGCTTGGCGGCAACAAGGTTGCCGGAGAAAGCGCAATGGGCGATTTTGTCATCACGCTAAACCAGTATCTGGCCCATGGCCAGCCAGTCTATCTGGCGCTCTATGGCCTTGGCATCATCTTCTTTTGCTTCTTCTACACCGCAGTTGTGTTCAATCCGGAAGAGACATCAGAAAATCTGAAGAAGGCCGGCGGTTTCATTCCGGGCATTCGTCCTGGCAAGAACACTGAAAACTATCTTGATTATGTCCTGACGCGCATCACCGTGCTGGGCGCAGCCTATCTGACCCTGGTTTGCCTTTTGCCCGACTATGTCATGGCGCAAACAGGCCAGCAGCAATTCTTCGCCATCGGTGGAACAAGCTTGCTGATTTTGGTGAATGTGACGATTGATACGATCTCGCAGATCCAGAGCCATTTGCTGGCACATCAATATGGCGATTTGCTGAAGAAGGCGAAGCTGAAAGGTGGACGCGCCCGTTAATCGGCGCGCCGCGAGAAACGGGTAGGGGACAAGCGTTTCATGAATATCATCCTTTTAGGGCCTCCGGGCGCAGGCAAGGGAACGCAGGCAGCGTTTCTGGTCGAAAAGCACGATATGGTTCAGCTATCGACGGGTGATATTCTGCGGGCTGCGGTGAAGGCAGGCACGGAAGTCGGCAAGATGGCCGATGAGATCATGAAGGCTGGCAAGCTTTTCCCCGACGAGCTGATGGCGGAGATTCTGGGAGAGCATATGGATGCGATCCCGTCCGAAAAGGGCCTGATCTTTGACGGCTATCCCCGGACGGCGCCGCAAGTTGCCTTGCTGGATAATCTTCTGTCGGCGCGCGACCGGACGTTGCACCATGTTATCGAACTGGTCGTGGATGAAGATGCGCTTGTCGACCGCGTTGTAGGCCGGTTCACCTGCGCTAGCTGTGGCGAAGGCTATCATGACAGCTTTAAGCGTCCCAAGACCGAAGGCACATGCGATAAATGCAGTGGACATGAATTGAAGCGCCGCCCGGATGACAATGAAGCGACGGTGCGCACCCGCATGGCTGAGTATCGCGCAAAGACCGAGCCGATCCTGCCCTTATATGATGCACGCGGGCTGGTAAGCAGAGTCGATGGCATGGCGCCTATCGGCGATGTTACCGATGCGATTGAGGCAATCGTCGCGCGCTGACGCTATCACCACCCTGAAACAAGTTCCGGGTGACCAAGTCCAATTGGTTTGTTAGACATGCGCCCCATGACAAACCGCGCCTTTTTTGCCGCTGCCTTGTTAGCGGCCTTCTCGTCCCCTGCTTATGCCGAGGTCAAAGCCAGTTCAGAGAATGGCTTTAATGTCATTCATATCGCGTCTGTAAAAGCGACGCCGGAAGAAATCTGGAAACGCCTGTTGGCGCCAAAGGATTGGTGGAACAAAGCGCATAGCTGGTCCGGTTCCAGCGCAGGGTTCTACATCGACGCGCAAGCCAATGGCTGTTTCTGCGAGCTGTTTCAGGAAAAGGGTGCCGACGGCAAACTGAAAACAACGGGCAGCGTCGAACATATGCGGGTCATATTCGCGCAGCCCGGTAAAGTGTTGCGGATGCAGGGCGCGCTTGGACCACTTCAGTCCGAAGCGGTCATCGGTACGCTTACCATCGCCATGGAAC
>JAZKEL010000292.1:0-9147 GCA_040387075.1 Pseudomonadota bacterium | reverse complement strand
AACCCTCATGGTCGAAAAACACCCGCAAACCTGCATGATGGTCAATCCAGCCGCCACCGACCACGGAAAACAGCAACAGGAAGACGCCCAGGGCAGAAGCCTCTAATACCTGGCCGGGACGGAAACTGCGCATGTACAGGCCGACGATCATGGCGATAGGAATCGTCGCGGCAATGGTGGAAGTGGCCCATGGGCTATGCTTCATGGCATTGACCACCACCAGCCCGAGCACGGCGATCAGGATGATCATGATGGCAAACGTGCCGATAAGCGCCGCCGTGCCGCCGATGGCGCCCAGCTCATCGCGTGCCATCTGCCCCAGGCTCTTGCCGTTGCGGCGCGTGGAGAGGAACAACGTCACCATGTCCTGCACGGCCCCGCCGATGACCGCGCCTATCAATATCCATAACGTACCAGGAAGGTAGCCGAACTGTGCTGCCAGCGTCGGCCCGACCAGGGGGCCCGGCCCGGCAATCGCAGCGAAGTGGTGGCCGAACACGATCCACTTATTGGTGGGCACAAAATCGCGGCCATTATCCAGCCGTTCAGCAGGCGTAGCGCGCGTGGAATCCAGCATCAGCACTTTTGCCGCCAGCCAGGCAGAATAGAACCGATAGGCCAGCGCATACACACACACTGCCGCTGCAATAAACCATAAGGCGTTGATGCTTTCGCCGCGATGCAGGGCAATGCCGCCAATCGCGCCGGCGCCGAGCACCGCTACAAGCAACCAGATTATTTTTTTAAGTATGTTTTTCATGGGGAGTACATGGCCGGTGAGAGATTGTCAGTGAGATCGTTAATGGATTGCCTGCAAGTATAAAGCAGGAGCCCCTGGCAGCAATAACAAAAAATGCCTTCAACATGAAGGCTACAGACGCAAAAAAGCCTGCACCAAGGCAGGCTCTTCGGCAGGCTTTTCGCCAGGATTCAACCTGGCATAAGCAATTACAGTTTAGTGCATAAAGAAGTAGATCAGTACCAGCACAATCCCTGGAACGCCTAACAGCCATGCAAGCAGGTATTTACCCATGATGTATCTCCTAAAATTTGTCGATTTACCAGATTCATACTAGATTTCGCCGTCACTGAAATCCTATAAATGCCCTGTTAAGAGCAGGATAAGTAAAATAAGCACGATGAGGCCGACACCACCGCTCGGGCCGTAACCCCATGAGCGGCTGTGGGGCCATGCCGGAATGGCGCCGAGTAAAATCAGTACTAACACGATCAGTAATATGGTTCCTATTGACATGGCCTTTTCCTCTTTATTATTAAGTTGTACGTTTTAAAACCAATTCGGTTTGGTATTCGTTCTGCATGTACCGTCGACACAGTTCACAATATAGTGACGAGTAGTGCTTGCATTTATAGGGTGGGGGCTGAAAGTACTGTCAGATAGCGCTTACAGCGCTTTCACTGGATACCGCTTAACATCAGCGATATAAAAAAAGGAATTGCCTGGATGATAGGAATTTTACTGGCGGCCGGCTTTTCACGCCGGTTCGGGGATGCTGACAAATTACTCCATGTGATGGAGGACGGACGCAGCATTGCCGTCGCTTCTGCCCAAAACCTGATGAGCGCTGTTCCCCTGACGATTGCGGTCGTTCGCCGGGAAAATGTTGAATTGCAGCAAGCGCTGAAAGCACTCGGCGCCACCGTTACCCTGGCGGAAGGTGAGGAGGAAATGGCGGACAGCCTCGCGCTTGCCATCCGCTTTGCCAGCAGTTTCGATGAAGCCGAAACGGGGTTTGTCATAGCACTGGCCGACATGCCCTTTATCCAGCCGATCACCATCCAGGCCATCGGCATGGCGCTCCTGCGTGGTGCATCCATTGTGGTGCCGACCTACACCGCACCGGACACCGGCGACGTACGACGGGGCCACCCGGTCGCCTTCTCTGCGCGATTCACGCAGCCATTGCAAACGCAGCAAGGCGACATGGGGGCAAAACGGATATTGCAGCGCCACCAGGACGACATCACGTTCCTGCCGTGTGAGGATCCCGGAATCCTGGTGGATATCGATACGCTGGCCGACATCCCTTAATAAAAGCAAAGGCGGTATTAATGCGGTGGACCTATAGTCCGCGCGGATATTACTTTGCGGGACAGGGCATACCGGCATGCACCCATAACCTGACGGCACGCACGGTTTCCGCCTTGGTCAATGGCGGCAAGGTACGGTTGCCGCCCGGTTGCCAGCCCCACGCCACCAGCTTGTCTTCACTGAAATGTTCGATGATGGCTTCGCCGTCACGCCCACCGTTCTGCTTGGGATCTTTCACCAGCATGCACAGTTCACTTGGGCTTTTGTCGATGAACACCATCTTGTTATGCTCGGGCGGCAACTGCCAATGGGGTGCCCCTGGCGGCGCATGATCGCCCATCGCGGCCGGCGGGTTCTTCTCCTGGTGGCAATTCGAGCATTTCATCGCCGTCATGCCTTTGCCGTCGATGCCGCGCATGACATTCTGCCCATGCGGCCGGCCTTCGTCATATTGCAAAGGCTGGTTTCCCGGAATGTGGCAATTCTGGCAACGGGGATGCTGCAGGACAGAGCGTATGGGTTCGAACAGGTCTCCGGCCGATTTGTTGTCGGTTGCCGCGTAACTATTCAGTGACAAAAGCAGGGTAATGCCAGTCGCAATTAGCTTGAATGCTTTATCGATGCGTAATGTCCCGTTCATCTCGCTATCCTTTAGTCCTGTCATTATCGTTGGCAAATGTGCAAGTGGTTCAGGCAGCGCATTGGTTCTGCGTGCGCCCGGCGATACTCAGCGGCACGGCTGCAGCCTCACGCTGCTGGCTGCGTACCAGCACGATCTCCGCCAGGATGGAGATGGCGATCTCCGCCGGCGTATGGCTGCCAATCGGCAAGCCAATAGGGCCGTGCAAACGCGCTACCTCGTCCTCGCTGATATCGAAACCCTGCAGGCGCAGGCGGCGGTTGTCCTGGTTTTTCTGCGAACCGAGCGCGCCTACATAGAAGGCATCGCACTTGAGCGCTTCCAGCAAGGCCATGTCATCGAGTTTGGGGTCGTGCGTCACAGCCACGATGGCGGTATGTGCATCGGGCTGGATGGCAAGCACCACGTCGTCCGGCATGCCATCCATCCAGGTGATGCCAGGCACTTGCCATTCCTCGCGCATGGCCTCGCGCGGATCGCACACCAGCACATCGAATTCCAGCGTCTGCGCCACCTGGGCCAGCACGGTACCTAACTGGTTGGCACCAATGATGAGCAACCGGTATTGCGGGCCGAAATAATTACTGAAGGTCTCATTATTCAAGGCGGGTACTGAGCCAGGCAGCGCATCGGTAATCGCGACATGGCCTGTGTTCAGGTTGACGCAGCGACGGATCAAGCGCTTTTGCCGCATGGCCTCAACAATGGGTAAAACCTGCTCGGCGCTGTTCAGCGGCTCGGCGAAAATACGCAACTGGCCACCGCAGGGAATCCCGAACGCCTGTGCCTCGTCGCGGCTCACGCCATACTCGATAATGGCCGGATGCGACGGCAATACTCCGGAAACCGCTTTATCGGCCAGGTCGTCCTCCACACAGCCGCCGGACACGGAACCGATCATGTGGCCGTCGTCACGTACCACCAGCAGGGCACCCGGCCGACGCGGTGCAGAACCCCAGGTCTGCACGACAGTGAACATGTGGGCGGTATGCCCGGCATCCAGCCATTCCAGCGAGCGATCCAGCACTTGCATATCGAGCGAATTCATTGCGCGTTCCCTTCTCTATATCAGGCTGACTGCTTAAGCTGATCAGGCTTTAATTGATCCCCTAGCGGCAGCGTGCGGATACGCTTGCCGGTGGCGGCAAAGATGGCGTTGCCGAGTGCGGGCGCTACCGGCGGCAAGCCAGGCTCACCCACACCGCCCATCTTCTCCGTGCTCGGCACGATATGCACCTCCACGCGCGGCATGGCGTTCATGCGCAACACCTTGTAATCGTGGAAATTGGATTGCTCCACTTGGCCGTCCTTGAAGGTGATGGCACTTTCCAGCGCGGCACCCAGGCCGAAGGACACGCCGCCTTCGATCTGCGCCCGTACCGCCTCCGGGTTCACCGCGATGCCGCAGTCGATCGCACACACCACACGGTGCACCTTTACCTGATCGTTTTCGTTGATGGAGATTTCCATAACCTGCGCCACATAACTGCCGAACGATTCGTGGACGGCAAGTCCGCGGAACTGGCCTGCCGGCAAAGGCTTACCCCAGCCGGCTTTTTCTGCTGCCAGGTTAAGTGTCTTGAGGTGGCGGGGATTGTCTTTCAATAGCTTGCGCCGGTAATCCAGCGGATCGATATTCGCGGCATGCGCCATCTCGTCGATCAGGCTCTCCATCACAAACGAACTGTGGCTGTGGCCTACCGAACGCCACCATAACACCGGCACCTCGAGCTTGGTGGTATGCAGGTCGACACGGTGGTTGGCGGTTCCCTTGACGTAAGGCGAGTCATTCACGCCTTCGACCGATGTTGGGTCGATGCCGTCTTTCATCATGCCTTCGAAAGGCGTGCCACTGAAGATGGACTGCCCGACCACATGATGGCTCCATGCCACCGGCCAGCCTTGCGCATCCAGGCCGATAGTGGCGGTATGCAGCACCATCGGGCGGTAATAGCCGCCCTTGATGTCGTCTTCCCGCGTCCATACCGTTTTCACCGGCAGGCCGGAGATCTTGGCGACCTGCACAGCCTCCACCACGAAATCGGAGCTGGGGGTAGCGCGGCGACCGAAGCCGCCGCCCAGGAACGGGGTGTGTATCCTGATTTGCTCTGGTTTGAGCCCGGTCACCTTGGACGCCGCCATCTGGTCGCCGCCCTGCATCTGCGTGCCTGTCCATATCTCGCACAGGTCCTTGCTCAGGCGCACGGCGCAGTTGAGCGGTTCCATCGCGGCATGCGATAGATAAGGCAGATGGTATTCGGCCTGCAGCGTGGTTTTCGCCGAAGCTGTCGCGCTCTTCACGTCGCCGGCCTGTGCGGCGATAGTGCCGTCTGTCTTGGCCAGTCCGCGGTAATTATTCAACTGGTCAGCGGAGTTGAAACCCGGGTTCTTGCCCAGGTCCCACTTCACCTTGAGCGCTTCCCGGCCTTTCTTGGCTGCCCAGTAGTTGTCGGCGATGACGGCCACGCCGCTGGGTACCTGCAAAACCTTGCGTACGCCTTTCACCGCCTTGGCTGCTGAAGCATCGAAGGATTTCACTTTTCCGCCGAATACCGGTGGGCGTGATATCAGTGCCGTATACAAGCCGGGGAACTGGATATCCATACCGAAGACGGCCTGGCCGTTGATCTTCTCGGGCGTATCCATGCGCTTGGTCGGCTTGCCGATGATCTTCCAGGTCGAAGGGTCTTTCAATGCCACTTCCGAGGGCGTCGGCAATTTGGCCGCAGCCTCGGCAAGCTGGCCGTAGCTGGCTTGCTGACTGCCGCAGGTCACCATGCCGTTGTCGGCAACGCAGTCTGCGGGCTTGACGTTGAATTGCTGTGCCGCCGCGTTCACCAGCAGCATGCGGGTCATGGCGCCGGCCTGGCGGTAACGGTCGAATTCCGACCACGTGGTCGATGAGCCGCCCGTCATCTGCAGGCCATACACGGTATGCGCATACACCGGCGATGCAGGCGCATGCTCGACGATAATCCTGTCCAACGGGACATTCAGCTCTTCCGCGATCAGCATGGGCAAGGTGGTCCAGATGCCCTGCCCCATTTCACTGTGGGCCAGCAATACGGTAATACTGTTATCGGCGCCGATGCGGATGAATGCATTGGGCGCCGGCAATGGTGCAGGCTTTTTGGCCTCACCTTCTTCTGCCTGGGCCTCCGACAGGGCAAAGCGTTTCATGCCCGGCAATACGAAGCCTACTATCAGGCCGCCCGCAAGCAGGCTCCCGGTTTTGAGGAAGGTGCGTCTGGATGAATCGATTGTGGCTTCCATGGCGATATCCTTCAGGCTAAGGTACTAGCGACTTGGTGAATGGCAGCACGTACGCGCTGGTAGGTACCGCAGCGGCAGATATTGCCGCTCATGGCGGCATCGATATCGGCATCCGTGGGTTTACGGTTAGCGGTGAGTAACGCTGTGGCCGACATGATCTGGCCGGACTGGCAATAGCCGCATTGCACCACGTCGATCTCCAGCCAGGCCTGCTGAACGGCACGCCCGATGGGGTCGTTCTCGATATTCTCGATGGTCGTGATCTTCTTCTCGACCGCCGCCGATACCGGGGTGACGCAGGAGCGGACTGGCTGGCCGTCAAGATGCACCGTGCATGCACCGCATTGCGCTATGCCGCAACCGAACTTGGTGCCCGTCAGGTGCTGCTCATCGCGCAAAGCCCACAGGATAGGCATGTCGGCAGGTACATCGAGTTCCTGGTTTTTACCATTGATGTTCAACGTGATCACGGATTAACCCCCTAATTAAAGTGGCTTAGTATTTAAGCAGGCTAGCCAACATATTTTGGTAGGCTAAGCCAACTCTGAATACCCACAAATATTTAAGCAGTATGAGTAATTAGGGCAGAGGATTAAAGATAAATGATATTATTTGAGAATTCCATTTTGTGGAATAATTTCATTATATTCAATCGGATATAGCGCATGAGCTACCTAATAAACAAACCGTTGAGTAAAGCATGTTGAATCGCCTGGAAATGATGCGGATTTTTTGTGCGGCAGCAGAAGCGAACAGCTTTAAGGATGCCGCCAATCGGCTTGGTATTTCACCGCAAGCCGTTACCCGTGCAGTGAAAGAGCTTGAAAATACGGTAGGTGAATCGCTGTTCTATCGCAACACCAGGCAGATGCGCATCACCGATTTTGGGGAACAGCTGGCCAGTCGCGCCAGGGATGCCATCGGCGGGATTGATAAATTATTCAACCATAGCGACAAGCAGTTCGGCGATAAACAACAGGCCATCGAAATTTCCGGCGTGGTGCGCATCACCGGTCCCAGTTTCATCGGCCGCCATTTCATGGTACCCA
This sequence comes from Pseudomonadota bacterium, assembly GCA_040387075.1. Lineage (GTDB taxonomy): Bacteria > Pseudomonadota > Gammaproteobacteria > Burkholderiales > Methylophilaceae > DATHXC01. Next base: position 2,132 of record JAZKEL010000292.1, on the reverse strand, counting down.
TCCTCAGCAAGATAGCGAGTGAATACCCGAACATCACGCTCGACCTGCGCCTGGCGGACACGTTGACGGATGCAATCGAGCAGCAGATCGACATCGGCGTACGCGTGGGATTCTTGCGTGACAGCAGTTTCATCGCCAGGGCAGCGACAAAAGTCGCGTTCTACGTCGTCGCCTCGCCTGAATTGATTGCCCGGGTGGGCAGACCCGAAAAGATCCAGGACCTGCACAGCCTGCCCACTATTGCCCTAGTCGACCAGACTTCAGGGCGCAACTGGCCGTGGTATTTCACGGACGGGCAGCAATTCAACCCGCACCACACCGTGTTCGTCACCGATGATTCGGAAACGGAATTGAGGTTGGCGCTGAACGGCATAGGCTTCGGGCAGATCGCGGATTGCCTGGTGAGGCCTTACCTGGAATCCGGGAAACTGGTGCAGGTGCTCGCCGAACATACGTCTATCCCATGGGATCTCTATGTGTACAGGCCGCAGCGCGGACCGGTACCAGCCCGCATCCGTATCGTGTATGACCGCATACTCGAAGCGTTTTCACATCCGGATGTATTCCGGCCGCTCGGATAAATCTTACAGACGTATCAGCCATGTGCCGATGCCTGCTCCCCAATCAAAAAAATAGTATGCATGTACACCCGGAGTTACCGGGGACAACACTATTTGAGGAGCTTAAAATGAGTCTAGTAACCGGATTGTTTAAAGATAAAGACAGTGCAGAACGTGCTTACAGGTCAGCGTCGGAATACGGCTATAGCGGCGACGAAATCAACGTAGTGATGTCCGAAGACACACGCAAGAAATACTATGGCAAACATGCCACGCTGGAAACCGAAGTCGGTAACAAAGCCGCTGAAGGTGCCGCAATCGGCGGTGCCATCGGCGGCACAGCAGGTGCGATTGCCGCTGCCATTGCTGCAGTTGGTACAACCTTGGTGTTGCCAGGCTTGGGTCTAGTGATCGCAGGTCCCCTGGCTGCCGGTATCGCCGGTGCAGGTGCTGGCGGTGTGGCTGCCGGCCTGGTAGGCGCGTTGATCGGCTGGGGTATTCCTGAAGACCGCCTTAAAGAATATGAACAAGGCATCAATGAGGGCGGGATATTGATAGGCGTGAAACCACGTAACCAGGACGATGCCCGTCGCTTTGAAGAAGACTGGGGTTCGCATGGTACCCAGGTCTATTCCTAAGTAATCGATTAACTCAGCATTAAGTCCTCCATCTGGAGGACTTTTTGTTTATGCTAGCTGGCGCCGGCTAATTCAAAATGGCCAGTTCAAAACAGGCCGATACAGTATATAGAACCAAGAAAGCAACATTGCAACAGGTTGCGTATAACCATACGATGTTCGCCATGCGAACCATCGAAAGAGCGAACAATAGATAACAATGAATCCGCTTGTTAACCTTTTCCCACCTTCCCTGCTGAGTTCTAGACGCACGAAAACGGCCATCGTCGTAGCGATGATATTGTTTGTCTTATGGCTGCTATTCGACTGGAACTGGTTCCGGCCTGCGCTTATCGACTACGTCAGTGAAAAATCGCATCGCACCATCAGCGCCAGCGACCTCGATGTGGATTTTTCGTGGTCGTTGCAACCGACGATAAAGTTGCGCGACCTGCATATCGAGAACGCTTCCTGGGCGAAAAACCAGGGAGCAAAGCCGCTGATCGCGGTCAAGGAAATCACGTTCACATTTGCGACCTTCCGGATGCTGTTCGCCGAGAAACGCGTCATCTCGCTGATCTCGATGTCGGACGGCGAGGTCAACCTGGAGAAGCTGGAGAACGGACTGAGGAACTGGCGCCTGCTTGATCCCGAATACACAGGACCGGGCAAATACATCGTAATGGCGTTGCGGGCCAGGCAAAGTACCATACGCGTCGACGATCATGGGATACAGCTCAAGCTGCTGGCCGTCGCCAACCCTGCCGACTCGGCTCGCCAGGATGCGCAAAACTCACCATTGAATACCATCGCGTTTAGCGGTACGTACCGTGAACAAGCCTTCGAGGGTTCAGCCATTGCAGGTGAAACGCTGACATTCCAGCAGACCGGCATAGCGTTTCCCATCACCGGCCACGCCACCTCCGTCTTCGAGCACCGTCTGACAAACACGCGA
>JAZKEL010000291.1:0-1844 GCA_040387075.1 Pseudomonadota bacterium | reverse complement strand
GATGAACGATGTCAGGCTTTCTACCGCCGGGTCTTTCATGATCTCGTCCGTCAGTGCCTGCTGGCGGGTGGTCATGGCGCTGAACGACACCGATTGCGGCGCCTCCGAGATGCCCTGTATCAGTCCCGTATCCTGCACCGGGAAAAAGCCCTTGGGGATGGCGATGTACAGCAACACAGTCAGCACCAGCGTACCCAGCGCCACCAGCAGCATGATCCATTGGTGATTCAGTACCACGGTGAGCATCCTGCCGTAGCGCGCGGTCATGTCGTCGATCACCTGGCCGGCACGGATGTAGAACCAGCCGCGCCTGTTATCCGGGACGTGCTTCAGCAGCTTGGCGCACATCATGGGCGTAAGCGTCAGCGACACTACGGCGGAGATGAGGATGGCGACCGCCAGCGTGATGGCGAATTCGCGGAACAGGCGACCGACCACGTCACCCATGAACACCAGCGGTATCAGCACCGCCAGCAATGAAATAGTCAGCGAAATGATGGTAAAGGCGATCTGCCTGGAGCCTTTTAGTGCTGCCTCCAGCGGCTCCATGCCTTCCTCGATGTAGCGCGAGATATTCTCGATCATCACCACCGCGTCATCCACCACGAAACCGGTGGCGATGGTGAGCGCCATCAGGGTCAGGTTGTTGATGCTGAAGCCAGCCAGGTACATCACGCCGAAGGTGCCCACCAGCGAAAGCGGCACGGCGACACTGGGGATGATGGTGGCAGGGATGTTGCGCAGGAAGAGGAAGATCACCATCACCACCAGCGCAATCGCCAGCAGCAGTTCGAACTGCACATCGTGCACCGAGGCACGGATCGTCGTCGTCCGATCCGTCAGCACGCTGACTTCCAGCGCCTGCGGCATGGTGGCAGTGAGTTGCGGCAGCAGCTCCTTGATGCTGTCCGCCACCTTGATGACATTGGCGCCCGGCTGGCGCTGCACATTGACGATGACGGCCTGCTCATGGTTGGCCCAGGCAGCCAGGCGGGTATTCTCGGCATCTTCAGCCACCGTCGCTACATCGGACAGGCGCACCGCACCGCCGTTGCGGTAGGCGATCACCAGGTCGAGGTATTCTGCGGCAGAGCGTAGCTGGTCATTGGCGTCGATGGTGGAAGAACGCGTGCCGCCGTCGAAGGTACCCTTGGCCTGGTTGACGTTGGAGTTGGTGATGGCGGTGCGCAGGTCGTCCATGGTCATGCCATAGGAGGCGAGTGCAGTAGGATTTGCCCTGATACGAACCGCCGGCTTCTGGCCGCCGCTGACGCTGACCAGGCCCACGCCGGGCAATTGCGCAATCTTCTGTACTAATCTTGTGTCGCCCAGTTCACGCACCTTGGTCAGCGGCATGCTTTTCGAGCTGAGGCCGATGGTCATGATGGGCGCATCGGCAGGATTGACCTTGCTGTAGATGGGCGGCATCGGCAAATCGGACGGCAGGAAATTGCTGCTGGCGTTGATGGCAGCCTGCACCTGCTGTTCGGCGATATCCAGGCTTAGCGATAACGCGAACTGCAGGGTAATCACGGAAGCGCCGCCGGAACTGCTCGACGACATCTGCGTCAACCCAGGCATCTGGCCGAATTGCCGTTCCAGCGGCGCGGTGATGGTGGAGGTGACGATGTCGGGGCTGGCGCCGGGATACAGCGTGACGACTTGTATGGTGGGGTAATCCACCTGCGGCAATGCGGAAATGGGCAGCAGGCGATAGGCCAGTATGCCGGACAGCAGGATGGCCACCATGAGCAGGGTGGTGGCTATCGGCCTGAGAATGAAGAGGCGGGAGGGGTTCATTCCGGACTCCGCTCCCGGTGACCTCCATGCCGACGCATGCTGGG
>JAZKEL010000290.1:0-5740 GCA_040387075.1 Pseudomonadota bacterium | reverse complement strand
TCGCCATATTCAACCAAGAGGTATTTATCGCCAGCCTGGCGGTAGACCACCTTGATTTGTCCGGATGCTGGTTCGATTTGACTAAGCACCGGGCTGGGAGCCTTATTCGACGCGCTTTCCAGGCCTGCTGACTTTAAGACCGGTTTTAATACTGGATTTAATGTTTGTGCAGAAAGCGTCGCAATCATTGCATCCTGCGCCGCTTCCAGTGCATTGGCCTCAGCTTGCGTCAGTTGCCTGAAACGTACTTTATCGCCGGCCCTCAGTTGCCCCATTTTCCACAGCTCGGCCTGCACGATGGTCGCCGGGCACACGAAACCGCCCAAACTCGGACCATCAGGCCCGAGGATCACCGGCATGTCGCCGGTAAAATCGACGCTGCCGATGGCATACGCATTGTCATGGATATTGGAGGGATGCAGCCCCGCCTCGCCCCCATCCGTGCGCGCCCATTGCGGTTTGGGACCGATCAGCCGGATGCCGGTGGTATTGGAGTTGTAGTGCACTTCCCAGTCGGTGCTGAAAAACATATCGATATCTTCAGTAGTGAAGAAATCCGGTGCGCCATGCGGGCCGTACAGCACCCCGATTTCCCATCGGCTGGTATACGCTGGCAGGAGTTCAGGCGCCAGCACCTGCGGCTGGTAGGCAGAAGTATCCTGTTTGAACAGCCGCAATACATCGCCTACCCTTAAAGTCCGTCCGCCATGACCACCGAACTGGCCGAGCGTGAAGGTGGATTTGCTGCCCAGGTAATCCGGAACGTCAAAACCGCCTTTCACCGCCAGGTAGGCACGGCAACCCTCTATGCCGATCTTGCCCATCTTGAGTGTGCTGCCAGCCTTAATGGCATGCGACTGCCACATGGCAAGCGGTTTGCCATCCAGTGTCAGCTCCATGGCCGGCCCGGTCACCGCGATGATGCTATCGGTATTGAATACCAGGCTGGGCCCGATCAGGGTGATCTCCAGCCCGGCCACGCCTTCTGCATTGCCCACCAGCTTATTGGCGAGGCGGAATGCCAGGTGATCCATCGGGCCTGAAGGCGGCACACCCACTGCCCAGTAACCCATACGGCCGGGATAGTCTTGGATGGTCGTCATCACGCCGCCGTCCAGCACATCGATGGTAGTGGGCTGGTATTGGAAAGTGTTGAGGTAACGCGTGACCTGCTCACCTGCGGGGAAGACGCTATCGGCGAGCACCTGGCGCAGGTAATCGAGGTTGGTTTCTATGCCGTGCAGGCTAGTCTCCTTCAGTGCCGAGCGCATGGCGGCAACGGCGCCGGCTCGGTCGCCTGCGTGCACCAGCACTTTGGCAATCAGCGGATCGTAGAACGGCGAAACTTCGCTGCCGGTCTCTACCCAGGTATCGATGCGGGCCTTGATTGAATCAAAGCCGTCAGGAAATTTCACTTCGGTCAATACCCCGCTGGATGGCTGGAAATTCTTGTTGGCATCTTCTGCATAGATGCGCACCTGGATGGCATGGCCGATCGGCTTGTGCACATAACCTTCCAACAAGCCGGTTTCCCCCGCCGCGAGGCGTATCATCCATTCCACCAGATCCACTCGTTTGCTGGCATCCGGCCCGCTGACCAGCTCCGTTACGCCGTGCTCCACCTGCAGGCGCGTATTGACCTCCAGGAAATAAAATTCGCTGGTCGTCTTGTCGTAAACGAACTCAACGGTACCGGCTGAGCGGTAATTCAATGCGCTGCACAGCTTCACCGCCGTTGCGCATAAGGCCTGCCGAACCGGTTCGCTGATATGCGGTGCCGGGGTTTCTTCGATGACTTTCTGGTTGCGGCGCTGCACCGAGCAATCGCGTTCGCCCAATGCCACTACCTGGCCCAGGCCGTTGCCGAATACCTGCACTTCGATATGGCGTGCGGCCTGCACGTATTTTTCCAAGTAGATGCCGGTTTCCTTGAAATTGGCACGCGACAGGCGTTGCACCGATTCGAAGGCCGCCACCAGTTCATCGGCACCCCAGATCAGCTGCATGCCGATACCGCCGCCCCCCGCCGTGCTTTTTAGCATGACCGGGTAGCCGATTTTTCCCGCTTCCAGTTGCGCATGCGCTACGTCGTTCAGCAGGCCAGTTCCGGGCAACAACGGTACGCCGTTTTTCTCGGCCAGCTCACGTGCCGTGTGCTTGAGCCCGAAATCGCGCATCTGCTGCGGCGTTGGGCCGATAAAGGCAATCCCCGCCGCTTCGCAGGCTTCGGCAAAGGCCGGGTTCTCCGAAAGGAAACCATAGCCCGGGTGGATCGCCTCTGCCCCGGTCTGCTTGGCTGCCGCCAGTATTTTTTCTGCATCGAGATAACTGGCCGCTGCGGGCGCAGGCCCGACGCACACGGCTTCATCCGCATCCAGCACATGGCGCGCGCCGGCATCGGCCTCGGAATACACCGCAACGGAACCCACACCCATTTTCTTCAGGGTGCGGATGATGCGGCAGGCGATTTCGCCGCGGTTGGCGATTAAGACTTTTTTAAACATAGGTCATCTCAAAGCTCTGCGAGTCGTCTCGCTTTTTATTGGTGCCAGATGGGCCGTCCCAACTGGCTTTTTTCTCAAATAGGATCCCAAACGAGCAACCTGACGGGTGTGGGGTTATACGCATTGCACGGGTTATTCAATTGCGGGCAATTCGAAATCAGCACCACTACATCCATCTCAGCCCGTATCTCGACATATTTGCCGGGGGCAGAGATGCCATCGGCAAAACTCAATCCGCCTTCTGCGGTGACCGGCACATTCATGAAGAAATTGATATTGGCGGTGATGTCGCGCTTGCTCATATGGCGATGCGTGGCGCAGCCGCAGGTGTTGAGTGCATGCATGAAGCTGTCGCGGCAGCTGTGCATGGGGCGCTTATCCAGCGCATAACGCACGGTGTTGCTTTCGGCCGCGCAGGCGCCGCCCAGCGTATCGTGACGGCCGCAGGTATCGGCGGTAATCGTCAGCATCGGGTTGCCTTCGCTGGAGTACAGTACCGAGCCGGTGGTGAGGTACAGCCTGGCCTGGCGGGCGATGGTATCGACCGCGCTATACCGCTCTTCCGGGTCGGCCGCACTGTAGAACAGGGTATCCACCGCCTGGTTGCCTTCCAGGTCGAGGATGCGGAAGGTCTGGCCTTGCTTGACCTCGGCCATCCACGGATCGCCGGCTTTGCAGACTTGGTCAAGAATGGCATTTTGGGGATCAAATGTACTTTCAATAATCGTTTGCATATCAACGTTTCCTCCTCGTCATTCCGGCGGAGGCCGGAATCCAGGCAACCCTCAAAACTAGCCATATTACTTATCTCTACATCGCTAGAATTTCACCTGGTCTGGATTCCCGCCTATCGCGCTCAATCTTGCTGCTTTAGCTGCTTAGATTGGCGGTGAAGACCTTTCCGGTTTCGCGGGAATGACGGTTAACTAAAGTTATAAGTAGTATCTTTCCGTATTGATAAAGCCACGGCCGTTCTGCTGGCAGGAATTGCGGCAAACATCGTCGCGTGCAGCGAGCCCGGATTGCCATGCCGTCAGCTTCACGGCGGCTGGCTTGTATTCGCTTCCCGTATCCAGTGGATGCGGCGCGGCAGACAGCACCAGCAGCACATTCATATCGAACCGCACATCGACAAAGTTGCCGGCTTTGCTGTGGCCGGGCACATAACTCAATTCACCGGCCTCGTTCGCCTGTACCTTGCTGAAGAAATTCACGTTGGCCACCACGTCGCGCTTGCCGAGGCCGTATTTCGCCAGCTCGATCAGCAGGCCGTCCTTGCCATTGCGGTACATGTCATTACGGGCGCTCTGGAAATCCGTCTTTCCGTATTGCGCCTCTATCATCGCAGCATCGGTCACGCCGCAGATGGTGTCGTGCCAGCCGACGTTGTCAGTGATGATCGAACACATCACGCGCCCCATGTCGGAATAGCACACGTTGCCGGTAGTGAGGAAAGCCGTGTGCTGCGCCTTTAGCGTGTCCGGCATGTTGTAGCGCTCGAGCTTGTCTTCCGGGTTATAGAACAGCGCAGACAGGTTGGCGCCGCCCTCAACATCCGTGATGCGCAGCGCCATGCCTCGGCGTATCAGCCCGGACCAGTGATTACCGCCTGGAATCGTCTCCTGCCACAGGATGTTTTCAGTTGAAAATTGACTCATAGGGTTCTCATCGTTATTTGTTAATTCATACAGGAGGCATGAGCATGAAAATCATTCATGCTCATGCTAACTACTGATTAAAAAAACTTTAAATAACGCTTCAGCTCCCAGTCCGACACATGATTGTGATAGTCGATCCACTCACTCCGCTTGAACTCCACATACGAATTGAACATGGCCTCACCGAATACTTCCTTCGCCAGGCTGTCGGCTTCAAAGGCATCAATCGCTTCACCCAACGTCCTTGGCAGATGCTTGACGTCCATCTCGTCCAGCTCGGCCTGGGTGTGCTTGTACATGTTCTCGGCGTGCGGCATGCCGGGATCCAGCTTTTCGCGTATGCCTTCCAGGCCAGCAGCAAAAATCAGTGCTGCGCCTAAATACAGGTTGCACGACATGTCCGCCGCACGGCATTCCACGCGGCCACCAGCCAGCGGCACGCGCAGCATATTGGTACGGTTGTTATTGCCGTAGCAGATGAACACCGGTGCCCAGGTAAAACCCGACATGCCGCCCTTGGAGACCAGGCGTTTGTAGCTGTTGACGGTAGGCGCGATCACCGCGCTGATGGCCGACGCATGCTTGAGGATACCGGCGATGAAGTGGTAGCCGAGCTCCGAAATGCCGCAACCCCTGGGGTCGCTTGTCGTTTCGAACAGATTCTCGCCGGTTTTTATGTCAGCCAGCGACATGTTGTAATGCGCGCCGCTGCCGGTGCGGTTTCGGAACGGTTTGGCCATGAATGTGGCAAACGCGCCGTGCGGTTTCACCAGTTCGTTCACCATCAGGCGGAAGAAGGTGAAGCGGTCCGCCATCTTGAGCGCATCGGTGTATTCGAAATCGGTCTCGAACTGGCCGTTGGCATCTTCATGGTCGAAGGAATACACATCCCAGCCCAGGCCGTTCATGGCTTCGACAATTTCATCGAGTATCTTGTAGTTATCCAGGAAACTGCGTACGTCGTAACATGGCTTGGCCAGGTTGTCGCTATCGCTGGTGGGGACAGGGATGCCGTCTTCGCCATCCTTGAGGATGAAGAACTCGGTCTCGATACCCAGGTTGCAGATGTAGCCCATGTCGGCTGCCTGCTTCATCACCCGCTTGAGGATATTGCGCGAGCATGCATCGAACGGGCCGGCCGACATATGCAGGTCGCTGGCGAACCAGGCCACTTCCTTGTTCCACGGCAGGATGGTGGCGGTCGCCATGTCCGGCCTGGCGGATACTTCCTCGTCGTTGATCTGCTGCGGTACGCCGTCCAGCGCCGCGCCGGTGAATAACTCGGAGCCGGCCGCCATCTGCTCGAAGTGCGACATCGGCACGATCTTGCTTTTGGAGATGCCGTGCATGTCGGCGAAGGTCGCCAGCGCGTATTTCACGCCCTGCTTCACCAGGTCTTCTTTCACTGCTTTTACGTCCGTAGCTTTCGCTGTTTTTTCTTTCTTCATGGTATGTTCTCTCTCGATTTAGTTAACGAGGCAGCCATAGGCTATGGCTGCCCATGCATCCAGTCATCGAGTGAGGGAGAGCTTGTCTGGGCGCACCCGAAAATGACGATAAGCCATTCCCTGAGCGTAT
>JAZKEL010000289.1:2520-3636 GCA_040387075.1 Pseudomonadota bacterium | reverse complement strand
CGGTCGCCGATATGCACCTTGGCCTTTTCGCGGTTCTTCACGCGGATGTGCGGATTCGCCAGCAGGTTGGTGTCGGTGTCCTGGTGCAGCAGGTTGAGCGCCAGGACCGGATCGGTGATCGAGAACACCCCCAGGCCGGAATTGAAATTGCGCAACTCCGTCAGGCTCAACTGGCCCGGCGTATTCACGAAGGTACCGTTGCCGGTATCCTGCCGCCCCTGCACACCCACTGAAACCTGGGTGGGATAGCGTATGCCGATGGCTTCCAGGCTGCGGCGGTTGATCTCCATCACCTCCACTTCCAGCATCACTTCCGGTTCGGCCAGGTCCTGCGAGGCGATCATTTTCTCCACGGTATGGATAGCCTCGGGCGTATCGCGCATCACCAGCGTGTTCAGTTTCTCATCGATGTAGATGTCCTTGGTCTTCATGACCGTCTTCACCATGTTCATCATCTTCTTGGCATCGGTATTACCCAGGTAAAAACTGCGCACGAACTGCTCCTGGTATTCCTTGCTGCGGCTGCTGGCGTATATCAGCAACGTATTGTCGTTGAGGACTTTCTTTTCCAGTTGGTTGGTGGTCAGGATGATCTTGATCGCTTCCTCTATTGACGTATTCTTGACGAAGATGCTGACGCGTTTTTCCTGCGGAAACTCCTGGTCGAACACGAAGTTGATGTTGGAGATGCGGGTGATGAGCTCGAACAGGCTCTTGATCGGCACGTCGCGGAACTCCAGGGTGATTGGCTTCCTCAGTGCAGATTTGAGCTGCGGCGTTGCCGTATCGAGGTTCATGCGCTTGCGTTCGATATCTTCATACAGCGCCAGCGCCTGTGCATTGCCGCTGTCCTGCGCCAGCAAGTCACGCGCGATATCCTGTGCGCCCTGCAGGTCATTCTTTGCCAGGCGGGAATTCGCCATGACGATCATCGCGGTGTATTTCTGCGCCTGCGCCAGTTGTTCCAAGCCCTCTTGGGCGCGCGCATTCTGCGGGTTCTCCGCCAGGATGCTGCGGTACATCGTTTCCGCTTCCGGCCATTGCTTTTGCTGGCGCAATTGGTCGGCCTGGCGTAAACGGGCAGCCAACTGCAGATCCTGCTGGTATTTATAGAAT
>JAZKEL010000289.1:0-2510 GCA_040387075.1 Pseudomonadota bacterium | reverse complement strand
CCCTGCCGTGATCATCGCTTTCGCATCGGTGAACTGGCGATCCGCCTCCGGGCTTTTCTGCGGCTGGGTACTGCAGGAGGAAAGGCTCATGGCGCCCAAGATAATGATCGTGCGTAACTTGCTCAATTACTTTCTCCAATCGTTGTAGCACTGCCGATGTCCAGGGATGAATCCATGCGCAACGGCAGATAGGTGAATACCATGACAGGTGGCTTGATGGACTTGACTCGCCAGGCGTCTTCCACCACGTCGCCTTTACTGACCGCCAGGCTGCGTGCGCCGGACAGCAGGAATACGGTATACCTGCCATCCTCCGTCATCTTGCCGGCATAGGTGAACGGCAATGCCGGCACCTGCGGCGTTTCGACCGCGTTGGCCGCCGATTCGGCAATCACTTCGGTTCGGCTGGAAAACAGCGGCAACGGCGCATGGCTGATACGCTGGCGCTGATAGCTTGCCTGCACCAGTTGGCTTTCTGCATCCTGTGAGTTCCCGGCATCTCCACCCCTGCGCATGGTCGCCGTATCCGAGCGTTGTGCAACAGCCGGTGACACGGCCTTGCGCTGTACTGGCACTGGCAACTCTGCTGGCTCCTGGTCGTTGTATGCCATCCATGCAGTGGCAAGCAGTGTCATCGCCAGGGCGATCCATAGCGCCTTGTTTTTCGTTTGCCGGTTTGTGAGAACGTTAGCCATCAGCCGGGCTGCCGTAAATAACTGTTGTTCTGCAAATAACCGGGGTTGCGCAAGTAAAAGCTAAAGCGCAGGCGAGCATTGACCATGCCTTCAGCCTGTTCATCGCGTGTGATACTGACCTCGGTGATGGCAGCATTCGGCAGGGTATTCAGCACATCGATCATGAACCTGCGAACTGCCACGTATTCGGCATGCAACGGCAGGGTCACCTGGTAGCGGCTGATAGGCGCTGCACTCAATCTCGTCAGCTGGTATTCGGCTTTTTCCGGGGCGATACCCTGCGTGGCAGCCGCATCCAGCAACTTGCCCACCAGCTTGTAGATGTCCGACTCCGGGGGAAGAAACTCGTAGAAGGTATTAAGGGAGGCCTGCGGTGAAGGCGCTATCCATTTGCCAGCATGGCGCGGCATAGCCTTGCGCAATTCGGCTACGTCGCTTTCCAGCTGATCAAGCGCACGGACCTGGGGCAACACCACCAGCAGCAAAGCCAGCAGGCTGAGCGCCAGCAGGCTGCAGCCAGCGACGACCTGCCATGGCAACAGACGTATCCTGAACCGTATGGAGGCATACCTTGCTTCAAGCCGACCTGTGTGCGAAGTGCGCACCTGGCTAGTTTCAATTTGGCTCAATTCGGTTTTGATCAATTCAGCCATACCGCCTCGATTACGAAACTGAATGGCATGGCACGCCCATCGGCAGATTGTTGGTGATTCAATAGAAAGCTGTCTTTGAGGATAGGCTGGCTACCCAGCAGATTCGCATAGGCCAGCATGTCGGAAAAACTCACGGCTTCTGCCGTCAGCCTCAGCTTCTTCTGCCTGGCGTTCGGTTCGATCGCCATCACCCTCACCTGCGGTATCGCCACCGATTCCAGCATGCCGAACAGCGGCTCCCATGATAGTGCCAGCTCCGCCATGGCAGCTTGTACCGTCTTGATCTCTTCCTGTTTACTTGCCAGCTCGCTGGCCGGCAGCTTCACTGCCTTGATCGCGGCAGGATGTTGCAGCGAGTAACGGTCGGCCTGCAACGCATTCATCTGCGCCTGCAGATGGAAGATCGTATACAACACGCACGCAGTCGTTAGCACGCCGAGTGCCAGCCACGCGGTAGCAGCCCTGCCATGCCGCTCCACTTGCGCATGGTTGAGCAGGACACGGCGCATGCTGCCGGTCTTACTCATGCCCACATGGCCGCATCATAGTCTTCGTCATGGCCCTGGTTTGCCGCATGGCTTGCGGAATAATTTTCCGAGTAGTTCACCGACAGGGTTCCCGTCCGCGATGCAGCATCGGCCGGCTTGACCCATAACACCGTGCGGCCGGCAGCATCCAGTGCAGGCATATCCATGCGGCCCGGCCAGTACACGGCAAGCGGCCAGTCGGCAGTGTCGATGCCGCAGATGATGGCCTCGCGCTCGATAGCGGCGGCGATCTGCGCTTCAGGTTGCTGGCCTACTGCGAAGCTTTTCACCGACAGCCAAAGACCATCCTGAATCATGGCGATGCATGCGCGCCCCTGCTCCACCAACACAAACCAGTAGGTGGTTTGCGACAACTGCTGCTGCGCATGGTTGATGCCGATCATCAAATGCGGATAGATGGCGGATACATTGAAACCCGCTGTGCCGAATGCAGTGTGTATATCCTGCAGCAAAGCGGGCTCGATTCCGCTGGCCACGGCGGCCTGGTTCACGCCATTATGGCTGAGGCGCAAATCCCACCCGCGGGCGGCATCCCCATAGACCAGGTGGAAGCTGTGCCGCAGGAATGCATCGCGCTCGGACTGGTTGGCAAGCCCGTCATTCCATGGGATAAG
>JAZKEL010000288.1:1682-10397 GCA_040387075.1 Pseudomonadota bacterium | reverse complement strand
TCCACATGAACCGCGAGGTGAACGACAAGGGCCTGAAATTCAATAAACAGACCGAGCTGCCCTTGATATCAGGCATAGAGGTGCTTGGCATGGAGAATGTTGCGCTGGACAGGCCTTTTGTCACGCATCTGGCCGCAACGTTGCAGGTTGCACCAGACGATATCCTGACCTGGGAACTGAATGTGTACGACACGCAGAAAGGCAGTTTCTGGGGTGCACAACAGGAATTCATCGCCGACAGCCAATTGGATAATCTCGCCTCCTGCCATGCCGCATTGACGGCGTTGCTTGCCAGCGAGCATACCGCTGCCACCAGCATGTGCGCTTTTTTCGACCATGAAGAAGTCGGCAGCGAAAGTGCGGCGGGTGCGGGCGGCAGCTTCATCGCCGATATATTGAGCAGGATCACGGCCGGTGCCGGACTGGATAACGAAGCCCATTTGCGCATGCTGGCCAGGAGTTTCTTTATCAGCGCCGACATGGCGCATGCCTACCACCCCAACTTCCCCGCCGCCTACGAGCCGCACCACCATGCCATGGTCAATGCCGGGCCCGTCATCAAGACCAATGCCAGCCAGCGCTACAGCACAGGCGCCGATACTGCCGCCCGCTTCATGCTGTTATGTGAGCAGGCGGGCGTGCCCTGCCAGCAGTATGCACACCGCAGCGACCTCGGTTGCGGCAGCACCATCGGCCCGATTGTTGCTTCACAACTCGGTATCGCCAGCGTGGATGTGGGTTCGCCGATGTGGGCCATGCACAGTATTCGAGAGAGCGCAGGCGTGCTGGACCATGGGTATATGATAGAAGCACTTAAGGCCATGTTCCGAAGCTGAGCGATGCAGCGTTAATGCTAGGCAGCACCTTACCAAGTACAGAAAAAAGTAGCACCGAAAAGAAGTAGCACCGAAAAAAGTACCATCAAAAAATTTAAGGGATACCGATGCTAAAGCAGCTTTTCCGCACCAAAGCGATAGTGACTGACGCCGTAGGCATTGATAACAGTGCCGGGCTGAAACGGTGCCTGAGTGCTTTCGATCTTGCCCTGCTTGGCATAGGCGGCGCCATCGGCACCGGTATCTTCGTACTCACTGGATTGGCCGCCGCCACGCAATCCGGCCCGGCCGTCATCATTTCCTTCATCATCGCAGGTGTGGCATCGGCATTTGCAGCCCTTGCGTATGCTGAACTGGCCGCCTCGGTTGGCGGCTCAGGCAGCGCATACGGATATAGCTATGTCGCCTTCGGTGAATTCTTTGCGTGGGTGATCGGCTGGATATTGTTGCTGGAATACGGTGTAGGTGCCGCAGCGGTCGCCAACGGCTGGGCCGGCTATTTCATGCGTACGCTGGTCAATTTCGGCATCACCATGCCCGAAGCCTATACCAAGGCTCCCAGCCTGGGCGGCATCATCAACCTGCCGGCATTCTCCATCATCTGGATACTCACGCTGGTCCTGATTACCGGCGTCAAACAGAGCGCGCAAGTGAACAACATCATGGTGACGATCAAGCTCAGCACAATCGCCATTTTCCTGGCCATTGCCGCCATGAACCTGAATGCGGACAACTGGCACCCGTTCATGCCATTCGGCTGGTTCGAAACGCTGGATAACGGCAAGAACATCGGCGTGCTGGCCGGCGCTTCGCTGGTGTTTTTTGCCTATTTCGGCTTCGATGCGGTCTCCACCGCTGCAGATGAATCCAGGAATCCCCAGCGCGACCTGCCCATCGGGCTGATCGCTGCCGTCTCCTTCTGCACCGTCATCTACATCATCGTGTCCGGCTTCCTGACCGGCATCGTGTCCTATACCGAGCTTAATACCCCTTCCCCTATCGCTTACGCACTGACCAAGATCGGCTACACCTGGGCTTCCACACTGGTAGCCACTGGCGTGCTGGCAGGTCTGATCACGGTATTGCTTGTGTTGTTATACGGCCTTACGCGCATCCTTTACGCCATGAGCCGCGATGGCCTGATCTCCCCCTTCTTCTCCCGCATCAACCCGGAGAGGCAAACGCCGGTGCGCATCATCCTGCTATGCGGTTTCGTCATCTCCATCATCGCCGGCTTTATTCCGCTGGGTGAGTTGGCGGAGACTGTGAATATCGGCACGCTGGCCAGCTTCATCATGGTGTGCGTCGGCGTGATTGTCTTGCGCATCCGCCAGCCGGATCTGCCGAGACCATTCAAGAATCCATGGAATCCGCTGATACCGGTGCTGGGGATCATCTCCTGCGCCGGCCTGATGGTATTCCTGCCGAATGAAACATGGCACCGCTTCCTGATATGGATAGCGGTAGGCGTAGGGATTTACTTTGCGTATTCCATGCACCACAGCAGGCTAAAAGAAAAATAATGCTCGCACTGTAATTCTAATGGCATGCCTGGGAGCCAATACCAGAGCCGATCCCAAGGCATCTCATCGAAGCCTCGTTACCGTAAAAACGGGAATCAAGAGCAGGAATGAAAATAGCCAGTCTTTTGGACTGGCTATTTTTACATCAACGGAACGTTGTCCGGCACATGACAGGGATTACAGTGACAAGACCCACTGCACGATGGTCTTGATATCGTCATCCTTCACTTGCGGGCTGTTTGCCGGCATCGGGATAGGCCCCCAGACACCACTGCCGCCGGCTTTCACCTTGGCAATCAGCTTAGCCTCCGCGCCTTTATCGCCTTTATACTTGGCGGCGACATCCTTATAAGCGGGGCCGACCACCTTATTGGCGATGCTATGGCACGCCAGGCAACCATTTTTCTGCGCCAGCGCTTCCGCTGCTTTTGCATCTACTGCAGCTGCCTGGCCCGCCAGCAACAGCGAACCAAGCGCAATCATTAACGTAAATAATACTTTCATAAAATCTCCTTCGCGAGCCTGCATCGTCCGCATACCATTGCGCGAACATTATAAGAATAGTGGAAATATCAAAACGGATAATGCAGCTATTGATCATACGCATTATCCGCTGTGGGGGTAAATCTGTTCACAGTTTTGATGCTTACAGAATCACCCTATTCACATCAGTGATGCTTAAACGGCTGGCATGCTAAAACGTTGACAGTGCTGGCTTTAAAGGCGGCATGTTCATCAATTTGCCTGCTTCATTACACGCTAATGCACTACTAATGTACTACGGCGCGGTTGGTTTTATTGCGACCGGAGGTCTTGGCATCGTACAGGGCTTCATCCGCCCTGTTCATCAGCAGGCTCAAGGTCTTGTCATGGATACCGTAGGTGGCAATGCCGATGGATGTCGTTATCTTCAATGGGCTACCGTCGACAATATTGAGCTCAAGGTTGGCCAATGATGCACGTAACCGCTCCAGCACATCGAATGCTTCGTCTATGGATGTTTCAGGCAGCAATATGGCGAATTCATCGCCACCCATCCGGCCGACCAGGTCTACTTCGCGTAGCGTCTTGGTACACGTCCTGGCAAATTCCTTCAATAGCGCATCCCCAACCGCATGGCCATTTTTATCATTGATCTGCTTGAAATGGTCGATGTCGAGCATGGCGACTGAGATGTTATGGTTGTACCGTACCGAGCGGAAAAACTCCTGTTCCGCCCGCTCCAGGAAATAGCCACGGTTGACCAGTCCCGTCAGGAAATCGTACTGCGCCTGGTATTGAAGCTTGGAGAGCATCTCTTTTCGCTCGTTGATGTTCTGCACCTGCTTGATGATCTGGATAGGTGTACCGCTATCGTCCCGCAATACCGAGCCGGTGACCAGCGCCCAAACGATCTCGCCGTTTTTAGTCACAAACCGTTTCTCAAGTTCGTGGGTAGTGTTTCGTTCCGACAATAAGTCGTTGACGAAGTCACGGTCTTTTTCGATATCGTCGGGATGGGTGATGTCTTCCGTGAACAGCTTTTTAAGCTCAGATTCCTTATACCCCAGGAATTTACAGAGTGAGGGATTCACTTGCAGGAATTGTCCAATCGGGCTGGTAAGGGCAATGCCGATAGGCGAGTTTTCCAGGGCCTTGCGAAAGCGCTCTTCACTCTTGAGTTGATTCTGCTGTGCAGCACTTGCGCTTTCCTGTGCTTTGTTGCGCATCAACAGCGAGCGATGCAGGGCCGAACAGATAAGGCTGATGAGGATGCAACTGAAAATGAAGAAGAAAAGGCCTATCCAGTCGGTCGCATCTGTAATGAAAGGCTGGCCGTTCGGCAACCACAGCAACACGACGAGTGTAGAGAAAAGCGTGGCGAGAATACCGGCGTATACGCCCCCGTAAACGCCACAGAGGATAACAACAGGATAGAACGTGATATAAGCGAGGCGGTTGTCGAGCGAAGGCAATAGCCATAGGCGTACCATGACGGCAAAGGCAACCCCTAGCAAGCTGTAAGACATGCTGGTTGCGAATATCCGCCAACCTTCAGATTTACCGGCCAATGCCTTCAACATGTATTCCTAGCGCGATGCAGTTATCTAAACCATTATAGTAAATCTACGCCTGGTAAGGTGTTTTTGTAATGGATTAATACGTACCGGTTGGTCAACTGACGATGGAATGCGTAATGCCGGGACTGACCACCGTATTTTCGGATTCGATGATCTCCAGGTCTATCCCCAGTTCCTTACTGTTACGGTCAAGCTTCAAGATGAATTCCTGGTAGCTCGGCATCGTATCCAGGTCCTGAATTTCCTCTACACTTGCATCTGATTTGTCTATCGTAATTTTAATCATCTGGTTTCCTGCTTAGCTAAGATTAAAGGTAAGTATTTTATAGCCTAGATAGTAGACTCAGTGGCATTCAACGGATCGTTCAATGGCTTGGTGTCTTTAATATCGTGTTTAACTACTGGCTTCGGTTTTGGTTTCACGGCAGGTTTAACGGATGACTTCGCAGCGGCAGGCTTTCTGACCGTGCGCGGCTTTGCGTTGAGAGGGGCGGCTGGCACGGCTTCGCCAGATAAATCCGGTTTTGACCGTGCATTCGATTGTGCAGGCGCAGCAACAGCGTTTTTGTCTTTAAAATACCGCTCGGTTATTTTCGTGACCAGTACTGCGGCAACCACGCCTTTGACTATATTCCATAGCATCGCATTCTCCTCATTAATGCCATGAATCTACGCACTTTGTAAGCAAAATACATTACGGTGAAAGATGATTTCCCTGTCGGATTTGTCTTACCTGCTCCATGGCTGCCAGTCCAAAGATAAAAATCAGATAGCAGACCATCTTTGCGACAGGCGCTGGCTCTGGAACTTATCCACGATGAAGTCGACGAAGACCCGCGTCTTGGCCGGCATCAGTTTCTTCGCAGCGAAATACAGCGAGATCACCCCGGTTTCGACGTACCACTCCGGCAATACCCGCACCAGCCGTCCGCTTTCAATATGCTGGAGCGCATGTGGAATGGGCACCTGCGCCACGCCCAGGCCGGCCATGGCCGCATGGCATAAGGCTTCCGGGTCGTTCAGCGTTGCACGCGGCATAAGCTCCAGCGTCACTTGGTCGCCGCCTGCCGTCCTCATTTGCCATGGCGTCACGCGATGCGTCGTCTGCGAATATCGCAGAAGCGCGTGCAACCTGTGCAGTTCATCAGGGTGTGTCGGCACAAAGTGGGCGGCAAGATACGCAGGCGAGACCACCAGTACCTGGTGCACTTTTGCCAGTTCTCGTACCACCACACCGGGCGCAATGTCGATACCGCCGCCGATAGCGGCATCGAAGCCCTCACCGATCAAGTCCACCTGGCGGTTATCGAAACGCCAGTCCGGTTTGATGGCAGGATATAGCGTAAGGAATTCACCGAGTAAGGGCAGGATATGGTCGCGCCCGAATGCCATCGCCATACCGACTTTGAGCGTACCGGCCGGCTGCCCGCCGACATCCCCGGCATTGGCAATGGCGGACTGGATGGCATCCAGCCCGCCGCTTACCTGCGACAGGAACAACTCGCCAGCCTCGGTCAGTGTCAGGCTGCGCGTACTGCGATGAAACAGGCGCACGTTCAGGTCGGCCTCCAGCTTTGCCACGTTCTTGCTGACGCCGCCGGGCGTCATGCTCAGGCGCCTGGCAGCTGCGGAAAAACTGCCTAGTTCGGCGCTGCGTACAAACGATTCGATGCTGCTGAGAGTTTCCATGCGCATTTATCTTCTACTATTGGTATAAAGTAATTCTACTGATAACAGGCTGTTTTGTATGTAATTGCACGCGCATACTGCATTCGTCGTCTTGATTAACACATACAACACAAAGGATCCCACCATGTCGAATACCAATAACAGCACCTACAAACGCCTTGCCGGTAAAGTCGCGATCGTCACCGGCGCCAGTTCCGGCATCGGCCGCACCACCGCCAAGCTTTTTGCGCAGGAAGGCGCCAAGGTAGTGGTCGCTGCCCGCCGCGAAAACGAACTGGCGAAACTGGTCGCCGAAATCGTGGCCGACGGCGGTGAGGCGATTGCCTTCGCCGGCGACGTAAAATCGGAAGAGTTCGCCAAGTCACTGGTAGACCTGACCGTCAAAAGCTTCGGCCGCCTGGATATCGCGTTCAACAACGCCGGCACCCTTGGCGAAATGGGGCCTATCGACCAGGTGTCGGAACAGGGCTGGAGCGATACGCTGGCCATCAACCTGACCAGCGCTTTCCTCGGCGCAAAATACCAGATCCCGGTCATGGTGAAACAGGGCAGTGGCTCCATCATATTCACCTCCACATTCGTCGGTTATACCGTGGCTTTTCCCGGTGTGGCTGCCTATGCCGCCAGCAAGTCCGGCCTCATCGGCCTGACCCAGGCATTGGCCAGCGAATACAGCCCGCTTGGCGTGCGCGTGAATGCCGTGCTACCGGGTGCCGTGGATACCGACATGTACCAGGAAAAGAACAACACCCCGGAGGCACAGGCATTCATGAGCAACCTGCATGCGCTTAAACGCGTGGCTAAACCCGAAGAGATCGCAAAATCGGTACTTTACCTGGCGTCCGACGACTCGTCCTTCGTCACCGGCACAGCGTCGCTGGTGGATGGCGGCCTGTCCATCACCAGAACCTGAGTTAAGCAGCAACGATACGCATGAAGCCCGATACCATTTGGGCTTCATGCGCATTATCCGTATCATTGAGATACACCCCATTACCTGCCGCACTGACATGCCCAACCGTTTACTCCCGCTCAGTCTTGCCCTCGGCATGCTGTTTTCACCACTGGCATTTGCCAGGCATATTCACGATAACGATCCTCTGGCGGCTATCATGCACGACGATGCCCAATGGGCTGCGCCACGTAAGGATTATGCCAACCAGGGCTATAGCGCCCTTAGCCAGGTCAATAGGCGCAATATCCACGACTTGCACCTGGCCTGGCAGTTCTCCACCGGCGTCACGCGTGGTCACGAAGGCGCACCGCTGGTGATCGGCAACATCCTGTATGTGCATACGGCATTCCCCAACAATGTGTATGCGCTCGACCTCGACCACCACCAGAAGATACTGTGGTCCTATTTCCCCAAACAGGATGCATCGGTACAGGCCATCCTGTGCTGCGATAACGTCAGCCGCGGGCTGGGGTATGGTGACGGCAAGATATTGCTGCAGCAGAACAACGGCATGCTGGTCGCGCTGGATGCAAAAACCGGGGCCAAGATATGGGAAGCAGCAGTGAATGATCCCAAAACCGGTGCCACCAACACCAATGCGCCGCATGTGTTCAAAGACAAAGTACTCACCGGCTGCAGCGGCGGCGAATTCGGCATACGCTGCTTTATCGCCGCCTACAAGCTGCGCGACGGCTCGCTGGCATGGAAAGCCTACAGCACGGGACCGGACAGCGAGGTGCTGATCGGCGATGGCTTCAATCGTGCCAATCCGCATTACAGCGCACTTTCCGTGTACGAGGATATCAATGGCGGCAATAAGGAAGACGGATCGTTCCGGGCCATCGATAAGGCCAGGCTCAAATTTCCCGAACCTGAACTGGGCACACGCACCTGGCTGAAACCGCAGGCGGCCGGCAACGGCTGGCAGCATGGCGGCGGCCCGGTATGGGGCTGGTTCTCGTTCGACCCCGCCCTTAACCTGGTGTATTACGGCACAGGCAACCCCTCGGTCTGGAATGCCGACATCCGCCCCGGTGACAACAAATGGGCCATGACCATCTTCGCACGCGACCTGGATACCGGCATGGCCAGGTGGGGCTACCAGCTCACGCCGCACGACGAGTGGGATTACGACAGTGTCAATGAAGTCATTTTATGGGATGCAAGATTAAACGGCCAAGACAAGAAACAGCACACTAAACTGGCTACGCATTTCGACCGCAACGGTTTCGGCTATACCTTCGACCGCACCGACGGTACCTTGCTGGTCGCGGAAAAAATGCATCCTTTCGTCAACTGGGCTACGCGTATCGACATGGCGACCGGCGTGCCGCAGAAAGACCCGCGCTATTCCACCCACGAGAATTACACGGCGAAAGGCATCTGCCCCGCAGCGCTTGGCACCAAGGACCAGCAACCCGCCGCCTATTCGCCGCGCACGCATCTTTTCTACGTGCCGCTCAGCCATCTATGCATGAACTACGAGGCGGTGGAAGCCAGGTACGTCGCCGGGCAACCGTGGGCCGGCGCCAGCCTGACCATGTTTCCCGGCCCGGATGGCGTGATGGGCGGCTTCATGGCGTGGGATGGGCTGACAGGCAAAAGCCGATGGGCGAATAAAGAGAAATTCCCGGTCTGGGGCGGTGTGTTAA
>JAZKEL010000288.1:0-1672 GCA_040387075.1 Pseudomonadota bacterium | reverse complement strand
GTCCGATTTAGTGTTCTACGGCACACTGGATCGCTGGTTCAAGGCACTGGACGCGAAAACCGGAAAACTATTATGGAGATTCCAGTTGGGATCCGGCGTGGTGGGCAATGCCATGACGTATAGCCACAAAGGCAGGCAGTATATCGGCATATTGTCCGGCATCGGCGGCTGGGCGGGTATCGCATTGAACCAGGGCTTGACCGAGGATTCAGATGGCGCCGGCACCGCAGGCGCCTTCAGGGAGCTGGCGAATTACAACGCCGCGCCGGGTGGCGGCGGGCTGAGTGTGTTCAGTTTATAAAGCGAACGCTGGACATGATAACGGCCCGATTACGGGCCGTTATTTATAGCAACTTGGATGACTATTTAAATCTTGCTTTCCAGCACCCTGGGTTCGTCACCAGGTTTGCGATACTCGCTACGATAGTCATTAAGCGAAGATGTATAAAAGCCCGTATCAGCCGAAGGCTTGGCAACGCCGCTCTCCAGATCCAGATCCTGCAAGGTAGATTTAAAACCGGCCACTTGCGATGGATCGATAGCATACGATTTAAACGAATGTGAGTTTTGCATTTTAATTCTCCCGACAGTTTGAGATTGAAGAGTAGCGAATCCCTTTGGATACTCATGCCGGACCATTGCCTGTTTATGCGTGAGAATTATCCTACCGCACTGAAGTTACTTTCCTCCGTAAAATTGTTCTTAAATTTTCCTAAAGTTAAGGGAACCGGCGCCGTTATTAAGTTAACGGATAGTACCGCCTAGTATCGGAGACATCATGACAACAGCCATTGCAAGCACCAGCGCACCAATCGCATCCAGCGTATTCGACAAGCTGGATACCAAAAGCCAGGGCTTTATAGACAAGGCCGAACTGACGACTGCATTTAAAGATGCCGGCGTCAAGGAAGTGGATGTCGAGGCGATCGACAGTGACAAAGACGGCAAGATCACCAAAAGCGAAATGACGGTAGGTGCCGAAAACCTTGTCGCACAACTGGAAAGCTCAGCGCTCAGCGGCTTGAGCGGCACAGGCACGACCTCCACGACAGACGATGTGCAGATTCCCGACAGCGAGATTTCCAGCGAAGCAGCACCGAAAGAAGCCAGCGCCCCTCCGCCTGGCAAGAAAGAAAGCCCTGTCACTGGTGCACCTGCAACCAGCGAAAATTACGAGGCGGCGGACACCAACAAAGATGGTGAAGTATCCGTCAAAGAAGCGGTCGTCTACGCCGCCGCACAAGAGGCCAAGTCAGAAGTGACTAAAGCAGCCACGGCCAAAGAGGAGCAGACCAACCCTTACAATGTCGGCCAGGCCATGCAGGCATATGCGTATGACGCCGCCACCGTGCAAAACCAGGTGTCCACATCGGCTTGATCGCCGCGTGCTTTATCCATGCGGCAGTCACCCAGCAAAAAGGGCTAGATATCTAGCCCTTTTTTATTGCTGTTATTAATACTTATTCGTAAGAATTAGACTCGCGACTCAAGTAAGCAAAATCAGACGTGAATTTCTGGAACCTTGAAATCAACTCCTGCCCGGCATTCGTCTTCAACGCCACCTTGCTTAGTGAGCCGCAAGACGGGCACTGCAATTCCTTTACCTTCGCACTTGCTCCATCAATCCCATCATGGATACTTCCGCATTTTTTACATACAAATAATTTTTGGC
>JAZKEL010000287.1:0-1847 GCA_040387075.1 Pseudomonadota bacterium | reverse complement strand
CCAAGCTGGCCTACCATTTCCTGGCTGGTATCCTGGAGCATGCGCCTGCGCTGACGGCCCTCGCTGCGCCTTCTATCAATTCCTACAAACGCCTGGTGGTCGGCCGTTCGCTGACCGGGGCGACGTGGGCGCCCGCTTACATTGCCTACGGCGACAACAACCGTTCTACGCTGGTACGCATCCCCTACGGTCGCCTCGAATTACGCCTGCCGGACGGTAGTTGCAACCCGTACTTGACCACGGCAGCCGTGATCGCCGCCGGCATGGACGGCGTGAAGCGCGAACTGATGCCGGGCAAGCCGCGCAGCGAAAACCTGTACGACTATACGCTGGAGGAAATCGCCAAGCAGGGCATCGGCATCTTGCCGCAGAACCTGGGCGAAGCGCTGACCGCACTGGAAAAAGACAAGGTGATCCGCGATGCACTGGGCGACAAGCTGTCGCAGGAGTTCATCGACCTCAAGCGCATGGAATGGGTGGATTACCAGCGCCATGTTTCCGACTGGGAAGTGAACCGCTACCTCGAATTTTATTAAGTAAAACTACTTCGCTCGCATCGCGAGGGTGGTTTTCCCAATTTTTGTAAGGAGAAGCAATATGTGTGGGATCGTAGGATTACTCGTCAAGAAACAGGAAATGCGCGCCAGGATCGGCGAGCTGATGATGCCGATGCTGATCGGCATGACGGAACGCGGGCCGGATTCCGCAGGCATGGCGGTGTTTACAGCGCCAGTGGGCGCTAACCAACTCAAGTTCAACCTGTATGCCCCGGATATGGGTTATCACTGGAAAAAGCTGGCCGAAGAATTCAGTGCCCAGCTCAAATCGCAACCCAAGCTGGTGGAACAGGGCAACCATGCCATCCTGGTGACCGATGTATACAGCAGCGTGGTCCGTGCTTGGCTCAAGCAGGCATATCCCAATGTGCATCTGCTGTCGGTCGGCCAGTCCATCGATGTATATAAGGACACCGGCCTGCCTGCCGATGTCGCCAAGCGTTACGACCTGCCTTCCTTAAGCGGTACGCACCTGGTGGGCCATACCCGCATGGCGACCGAGTCTGCCGTTACACCGGCACATGCCCACCCCTTCACTGCCGGCCAGGACTGGTGCCTGGTGCATAACGGTTCGCTTTCTAACGCTCACAGTTTGCGCCGCAAGCTGGAGAAGGAGGGCATCGAGTTCGAGACCGATAACGATACCGAAGCCGCCTGCCGTTTCCTGGAATGGCGCATGCGCGAAGGCGACGACCTGAAGGCCGCGCTGGAGCATGGCTTTGACGAGTTGGATGGTTTCTACACCCTGCTGATGGGCACGCAGAACGAGCTGGCGCTGGTGCGCGATCCCTTTGCCTGCAAGCCTGCAGTGGTCGCCGAACATGACGATTACGTGGCCATCGCTTCCGAGTTCCGCTCGCTGGCGCACCTGCCGGACATCAAGAATGCGCATGTATTCGAGCCATCCCCCAAGCAAATGTATGTATGGAGTGTGTAGCGATGAGTGCTAGCCAATTAAACCCAGTAAATTTCGACTTAACTACGACTCCGCTGCGCGAGGTCAACCAGTACTTGCACGGTTCCAGCGCCGAACTCAACGGCAAGAGCGTGACCATCGATAATCCCAACGGCGCGCACAACATTGCCGTGGGCTTGAAAGCCGATATCAACGTCACTATCGATGGCCATGCCGGCTATTATGCGGCGGGCATGAACCAGCTGGCCAAGGTTACCGTAACCGGCAGCGCCGGCACGGGCGTGGCGGAGAACATGATGTCCGGCCATGTGCATGTCAAAGGTTTCGCCTCCAATGCTGCCGGCGCTACCGCGCAGGGCGGGCTGCTGGTGATC
>JAZKEL010000286.1:0-3783 GCA_040387075.1 Pseudomonadota bacterium | reverse complement strand
TAGACCTATAGCTTAGTAAATACAGCGACCTGATGCGGAGTTAAATAATGGCCGGCAGTAAAGAAATACGTACCAAGATCAAGAGCGTTGAAAACACGCGCAAGATCACCAAAGCCATGGAAATGGTAGCAGCATCCAAAATGCGCAAGGCGCAGGAACGGATGCGCGCTGCCCGCCCATACGCTGAAAAGATACGCAACGTGGCCGCCCACATGTCGCATGCCGAACCGGAATATAAGCACCCATTCCTGATCAAGCGCGATGTTGTGAAGAATATCGGCATGATCGTTGTGACGTCTGATAAAGGTCTTTGCGGTGGTTTGAATACCAATGTGTTGCGTATCGCCATCAACCAGATGCAGGCCTGGGAAGCGGATAAGCACGCCGTCCAGGTTTGCGCAGTCGGTAACAAGGGCCTTGGCTTCATGGGCCGTATCAATGCCACTGTGAAGTCGCAGCTTACCGGTTTGGGCGATGCGCCTAATATGGAAAAGCTGATCGGCCCGGTGAAGGTGATGCTGGATGCCTATGTGGCTGGTGAGATCGACGAACTGTATGTGGTGTACAACCGCTTCATCAATACCATGAAGCAGGAGCCCAAGCTGGAGCTGCTGTTGCCGCTCTCCGGTGACAATATCGGGGCGCCGCAAGGGCATTGGGATTACATCTACGAGCCGGATGCGCAAGTCGTGATCGACGACCTGATGGTGCGCTATATCGAATCGCTGGTGTACCAGGCCGTGGCAGAAAACATGGCGTCCGAACAGAGCGCACGTATGGTGGCAATGAAATCCGCTTCCGACAATGCCAAGACCGTCATCGGTGAATTGAAGCTGGTCTACAACAAGGCACGCCAGGCAGCGATCACCAAGGAAATCTCGGAAATCGTCGGCGGTGCTGCTGCGGTATCCGGTTAAACGAGTTAAGAAAACTAATCGTCAAGAAAACCAACGAATTCAGCACGAATTCAGCTTTTAAAAATTAAAGCATAGATAGGGAATCATCAAAATGAGTCAAGGTAAGATTGTTCAGATTATCGGCGCGGTGGTTGACGTCGAATTTCCACGCGACCAGATGCCCAAGGTGTATGAAGCCCTGACACTGGATGAAACCAGTACAGAGGCAAGCACGGCAGAAGCCGGCCTGACCTTTGAAGTGCAGCAGCAATTGGGTGACGGCATCGTACGTACGATCGCCATGGGCTCAAGCGACGGCCTGCGCCGCGGGATGGCAATCAACTCCACCGGTGCCGGTATCTCCGTGCCGGTCGGTACTGCCACATTGGGCCGTATCATGGACGTGCTGGGCCGCCCTATCGATGAAGCCGGTCCGATCGCGACTGAAGAGCGTCGCGAGATTCACCAGAAGGCGCCTTCGTTCGAAGAGCTCTCCCCTTCCGTTGATTTGCTGGAAACCGGCATCAAGGTGATCGACCTGGTCTGTCCGTTTGCCAAGGGCGGTAAGGTTGGCCTGTTCGGCGGCGCCGGCGTAGGCAAGACCGTGAACATGCTGGAACTGATCAACAACATTGCCAAAGAACACTCAGGCCTATCCGTATTCGCCGGTGTAGGTGAGCGTACCCGTGAAGGTAACGACTTCTACCACGAAATGGCAGAAGCCGGCGTTATCAAGCTAGACAACCTGGCAGAATCGAAAGTAGCCATGGTGTTCGGCCAGATGAATGAGCCGCCTGGCAACCGTCTGCGTGTTGCGCTTTCCGGCCTGACCATGGCGGAAAAATTCCGTGACGAAGGTCGCGACATCCTGTTCTTCGTGGATAACATCTACCGTTACACACTGGCCGGTACTGAAGTATCCGCGCTGCTCGGCCGTATGCCATCAGCCGTGGGTTACCAACCGACTTTGGCTGAAGAAATGGGCCGCCTGCAAGAGCGTATTACCTCTACCAAGACTGGTTCGATTACTTCGATCCAGGCCGTTTACGTCCCTGCGGATGACTTGACCGATCCATCCCCTGCAACGACCTTCCAGCATTTGGATTCAACCGTGGTGCTGTCACGCGACATCGCCTCACTGGGTATCTACCCTGCTGTTGACCCATTGGATTCTTCTTCACGCCAGCTGGATCCATTGGTCGTGGGCGAAGAGCACTATGCAGTCGCTCGCAGCGTGCAGCAAACCCTGCAACGTTACAAAGAATTGCGCGACATCATCGCCATTCTGGGCATGGACGAACTGGCACCAGAAGACAAACTGGCCGTGGCACGTGCGCGTAAAATCCAGCGTTTCCTGTCGCAGCCTTTCCACGTGGCAGAAGTATTCACCGGCGCACCTGGTAAATACGTGCCGCTGAAAGAAACCATCAAGGGCTTCAAGGCTATCGTGAACGGTGATTACGATCACTTGCCAGAGCAGGCGTTCTACATGGTTGGCGGAATTGAAGAAGCCGTTGAAAAGGCCAAAACTCTTTAAATAGGGTTACTTGATTAGGTAAATACCATGGCATCAACGATAAAAATCGACGTAGTAAGTGCTGAAGAATCCATCTTTTCCGGTGAGGCGGCTTTTGTCGTCGCCCCGGCACTGATGGGCGAAGTCGGTATCTACCCACGTCACACGCCCATGCTGACCAGCATCAAGCCGGGTGCGTTGCGCATCCAGCTAGAGAATGGAGAAGAGCAGTTGATCTTCATCTCCGGCGGCATCCTTGAAGTACAGCCCGGTTTGGTTACAGTGCTGGCAGATACCGCAATCCGCGGTGCAGACCTGGACGAAGCCAAAGCGCTGGAAGTAAAACGCCTTGCCGAAGAAACCTTGAAGAGCAATGCCAGCGAAGTCAATTATGCTGCGGCACAGGTCGAATTGGCCGAAGCTCTGGCGCAATTGCAGGCCATCTCCAAGCTGCGTAAAAAAGTGCACTAAACTGACTGTCGCTCAAGGCAGTAGCTTAAGAAGGCAGCCGTTGGCTGCCTTTTTTACTTTACAATACTGCTATATGTTTTCAACCATCTACCCTGACCAAACTCCCTACACCATACGACATGTCGGCTAAACCTCTTAATATCGTCATCCTCGCCGCTGGTAAGGGCACACGCATGCACTCCAACCTGCCGAAGGTGCTGCATAAGCTGGCAGGTCGACCTTTATTGCAGCACGTTATCAATAGTGCCAAACAGCTTAATCCAAGCAAGATCGTGGTGGTGTACGGCTATGGCGGCCAGGCCGTGCCGGAAGCTTTTGCGCATGAAGAAATTACGTGGGTTGAACAAAAAGAACAGCTGGGAACAGGTCATGCATTGCAGCAGGCCTTGCCCCATCTCGATGACGATGCAAGCACGCTGATCCTGCTGGGCGACGTGCCGCTGGTCAGTGTGGAAAGCTGCAGGAAATTGCTGGAAAAGACCGATCACCTAGGCCTGCTCACTGTAGTAAAACCAGACCCCAGCGGTTACGGCCGTATCGTGCGCAACGAGGGAGGCTTGGTTACCGCCATTGTCGAGCACAAGGATGCCAGCGAACAGCAACGTGCTATCCATGAAGTGAATAGCGGCATCATCGCCGCGCACAACCATTGCCTGTCGATCTGGCTGAAGCGGCTTACCAACAACAACGCGCAGCAGGAGTTCTACCTTACCGACATCGTCGCCATGGCCGAGCAGGACAGGATTTCCGCCAACCGCGAGATCACCGATGACGAATCTTCTGCATTCGGCTCGGTCAATAGTCCCTTACGCAGGGTGACCACTATCGCCAGCGAGATCACCAGCGACGAGATGTCGGCCGCCGGCGTCAACTCCAAGCAGGATCTGTCAGTGCTGGAGC
>JAZKEL010000285.1:0-4428 GCA_040387075.1 Pseudomonadota bacterium | reverse complement strand
TCGATTAAATTCACCTTAATGATTGCCGGCGCATCGTTCCTAGATATCGCCCCTGCGGGCTTTCTCCATAATATCGATCAATTCATCCTCCAGTTCCTGCGCCGCTCTCTGCGCCCGCTCGGTGGGGTGTTGGATGCTTTTCAGGTCGAACGTCGGCCGTGCCAGGCCAAGATACAACCTGCCCTGCTTCTGGTAAATACCGATACGGCAGGGAGCGAAGGCGATGAACTCGGGATGATCCAGCAGGATTTCGGCGCCCAGCCCCAGGTTGCAATACGCCCGTACTTCAAGCGGTCCATGCGGGTCCTGGCCGCGTGCCTTCATGTGTTCGCCTATCGGCAGGTTTGCCGGGTTAACGAAATTCTTGCCCTCGGAAACCACTTTCAGGCTGAGTACCAGGTCGTCATACGTCACGCCCGGCTCTACCGGCACTTGGTACAGTCCGATGGATTTGTCTACGCCTGGCATTGCAGTAGCTGCCAGTGCGGGCTGGGTGCATGCGAGGATGCAAACCAGGATAGCGTAAATTTTGGTCATCTCTTGCTCACTCGTTCAAGAAGTAAATTACGTGATGGTTGCAGAAAGTCATACATCAAAAATAAAACAACAAGTGGTTGAAATTAAATAAATTTATATTCGACAGTACATTCAACTGTACTGCAAAAATATCCCGCCAACTGTATCTGCATTTATCCAAAAATACGCCGTAATATCAGATGGTAGCAATCCGTGATTCAGCAATTAAACAAGCATCCATATCGAGCCAGAAGAATTCATGTCAGATAGTAAACCAGTTGTCCGTCCATATACGCATCCCGCAGCTGGCTGGGGCGCGCTTAAAAATGTGGCGTACCACCTTGCACACCAGAAAATTCCCGCAAAAGGGATTATCACACTACTCGCCCAGAATCAGCCAGACGGTTTTGATTGCCCTGGGTGTGCCTGGCCGGATAAAGAGCATACCTCTACCTTCGAATTCTGCGAAAACGGCGTTAAAGCGGTAGCGGCGGAAGCCACTGCCAAGCGTGTAACCCCCGAGTTTTTCGCCAAGCATACCGTTACTGAACTGATGGCATGGTCCGATTTCCTGCTGGAGGACGAAGGCCGGCTGACCGATCCGATGATGTACGACGGCGCTACCGATAAATACATGCCCATCAGCTGGGACATGGCATTCAATACCATCGCCGATCACCTCAATGCATTAAGCAGCCCGAACGAAGCGGTGTTTTACACCTCCGGACGCGCCAGCAATGAGGCCGCATTCCTGTACCAGTTATTCGGCCGCGAGTTCGGTACCAATAACTTCCCCGATTGCTCCAATATGTGCCACGAGTCTACCAGCGTGGCGCTTCCGCCTATGGTCGGCATCGGCAAAGGCAGCGTGACACTGGAAGATTTCGAGCATACCGACACGCTGCTGCTGTTCGGCCACAATCCCGCCACCAATCATCCACGCATGCTGGGCGAATTGCGCGAAGCCTCCAAACGCGGCGCCAAAATCGTGTCCATCAACGCTCTTAAAGAGCGTGGCCTGCAACGCTTTGCCGATCCGCAGAGCATCATCGAGATGGCGACCTTCAGCGGCACCAAGATCAGCGGCACCTTCATACAGCCCAAGCTAGGCGGCGACCTGGCCTTCGTCAAAGGCATGATGAAATTCCTGATCGAATGGGACGATGCCGCTATCGCGGCCAACACCAAACGAATTGTAGACACAGATTTCATCGCCCAGCATACCGAAGGCTTTGAATCGCTGGCGGCAGACATACGGCTCGAGAGCTGGGAAACCATACAGGAAGAATCCGGCGTAGCGTTGGAAGACATAAAGGCTGTCGCCGAAATATACGCGGCTGGCGAACGCGTCATCGCCACCTGGGGCATGGGCATCACCCAGCACAAGCATTCGGTCGCCACGATCCAGATGATCACCAACCTCATGCTGCTGCGCGGCAATGTCGGTAAAGCCGGTGCTGGCCTGTGCCCGATGCGCGGCCACAGCAATGTGCAGGGCAACCGCACCGTCGGTATTTACGAAAAACCATCCAAGGCCCTGCTGGACAACTTGGGTAAGGTGTACGGCTTCGAACCGCCGCGCGAGGACGGCCACGACGTGGTTGATGCTATCAAGGCGATGCTGAAAGGCGAGGTCAAGGTGTTCTTCGCGCTCGGCGGCAACTTCTCCATCGCCACGCCCGATACCGACCAGACCTGGCAAGGCCTGCATAACTGCGACCTGACCGTCAACGTGACAACCAAACTGAACCGCAGCCACCTGGTGCATGGCAAGCTATCCATCATCCTGCCCTGCCTGGGTCGTACCGAGGTCGACCAGCAGGCAAGCGGCCCGCAGGGCGTTACGGTAGAAGACTCCATGAGCATGGTGCATGCTTCGTATGGCATGAACAAGCCGGCCGGCCCCAACCTGCTGTCCGAACCGGCGATTGTGGCTGGCGTTGCCCATGCCACCCTCATGCACAAATCCAGGCCGCTCCCCAGCAGGACGCCCTGGCTCTGGTACATAGAAGATTACGCCCGCATCCGCGACGACATGGAAAAAGTATTGCCGGAATTTGCCGGCTATAACGCCCGCATCAAGGTGCCCGGCGGCTTCCGCTTGCCGGTGCCTTCCGGCGAACGCTTGTGGCGGACGGTAAGCGGCAAGGCTGAATTCAAGCCGCATGCGATTCCTACCGACTTGCCTATCCACCAGGCGCGTGCCGTGCATGGCGATAACGTGTTCCAACTGATGACGACCCGCTCGCACGACCAGTACAACACCACCATCTATGGCCTGGACGACCGCTACCGCGGCGTCTTCGGCGAGCGTCGCGTGGTGTTCATCAACCGTGAAGACCTGGCTGCAAAAGGCCTCAAGGCCGGTGAATACGTGGACCTGGTCAGCACCTGGGACGACGGCGTGACACGCCGTGCGGATCGCTTCCTGCTAGTGGAATACGATATTCCCCAAGGTTGCCTGGGCGGTTATTACCCAGAGACCAACAACCTGGTGCCGCTGGACAGCAAGGCGGATTTCTCCCATACGCCTACCTCCAAATCGGTACCGGTATTGCTTGAGAAACACTATGCAACAAACTGATACCGCACAAATCGACCTGGTCACCATGTTGCTGGCACAGTTGCAGTCGGAAACGGCGAAAGGCCGCAGCATCATTCCCATGGCGGCGCTATGCAAACGGCTCGATATCCGCATGAGCACGCTGCAGCGCCAGCTGACTGCACTTGAGGAATACGGCATCGTACAAATCAGTTGCGACGATGCCGGACGCTGGACAACCATGCTCACCCCTGCCGGCATGGAGTTCCTGGCGACTGCACAGGCGGCTTGATCCAGGCATAAGCATTACCGTTGCCGGATGCGACCGGGAGGCAATCCCACCCTGCAGCAGCCTGCAATCAGGCATAGTGAATCCCCTCGACTTGGTTATAATCTGCTCTATCCTTTGACTAGCCTTCCGAGCCAAGCCCTTCCATGAACCTGTACACCGCCCTGGCTACCCGCATCCGCGCGATGATAGACGAAGGCGTATTGCGCCCGGGCGAAAAAGTGTTCTCGGTTCGCCAGGCCAGTAAAAAGTACAACGTCAGCGTCAGCACGGTCATCAAGGCGTATGAAATCCTGGAGCAGAACGGCGTCATCGAAAGCCATCCGCAGTCCGGCTATTTCGTTACGCATCGCCATAACAAAACCAACCACGCAGCGCCGTCGGCCGAAAACCTGAACCTGTCGCAGGTCGAGATTGTGCTCACCACCTTACGCTCTATCCGTGAGTTCGGGACGATACCCCTGGGATCACCCTTTCCCGATGCGCAGCTCTTCCCCATCAAGAAGATCCAGCAGTACGAAAAAGCCCTTACTGGGGACCATTCCGAATGGGGAGTATTGAACGACCTGCCGCCAGGCAATGAAAGCCTCCGCCAGCAAGTCGCCCGCCGTTACCTGGATTACGGCATCGATATCTCGCCGGGCGAGATCGTCATCACCCATGGCGCGACCGAGGCCATCAACCTGTGCCTGCAGGCCGTGGCCAAAGCCGGCGACACCATTGCCATCGAATCGCCGGGCTATTACGCACTGGCGCATGCCATCGAGCGTATGGGCATGAAAGTGGCCGAGGTGCGCACGCACCCGACAGAAGGCATCGACCTGGATGCGCTGGCCGCGCTGATCCAGAACGTGCAGGTCAAGGCAGTACTGCTCACCACCACATTCCAGAACCCGCTGGGTGCACTGATGCCGGATGCCAAGAAAAAAGCGCTGGTCGAGTTTCTTGGCGAACAGCAAATACCGTTGATAGAAGACGATGTGTACCAGGAGCTGTATTTCGATGAAGTGCCGCCCAAGCCCGCCAAGTACTTCGATACGCAGGGCCTGGTGCTGCATTGCGGCTCATTCTCCAAGTCACT
>JAZKEL010000284.1:4670-5031 GCA_040387075.1 Pseudomonadota bacterium | reverse complement strand
AGTTGCCTTAGCAGCGGCAGCGTCACCGGGCGCTTGTACGTAAGCGACCACTCATCCAGTGCATCCAGAGTAGAAGTCAGCGAGGGCATGTCGCGGCGCAGGTGGCGCAGGCAATATTCCAGCACCTCGTCCGGCAGTTTCATGCCGCGCGCCTGGGCGTGATTCTTGAGTGCCTGCGCTTTTTCTTCATCGCTCAGCGGATGCAACTGGTAACTCAAGCCCCAGGCCAGGCGGGTGGCTAGGTCGTCGCGCAGGTCCATCTGCATGGGGGCGGCAATGCCGCTGGCGATGAGTGCACCGCGGGTTTCGCGCAGCTGGTTGTAGGTATTAAAGAGGGCTATCTGCTGGTCATCGGATAGCA
>JAZKEL010000284.1:0-4656 GCA_040387075.1 Pseudomonadota bacterium | reverse complement strand
TGGATGGTATGCGCCGAATGCCTGGCGATTTCCCTGGCGGCTGCCAGCAGGTGGCTCTTGCCGCTGCCTGTATCGCCCCACAGGTAGATAAAGCGAATACCTGCGTCGTTTGCATTCGCCGTAGTGGCCTGGCGCAGGCTGTGCAGCGCTTCGGTATTGCGCCCGGCGATGAAGTTATCCAGGCTGGGCGCCGCAGCAGGCTGTATATCGAGTAGTAATTGTTTCATGGAGTAATGGCAAAATCGGCCATTGGCCGGGGTTGCAGGCGCTTATTTCAGGTAGACATTGCTGGTCAGGTAGTGCTGTTTGGCATGTTTGATCCCCACCGCCAGCGCTGCACTCACCGGTAGCGCCAGCAGCACCCCGGTGAAGCCGAACAGTTGCCCGCCCGCCATCAATGCGAATATGACCATGGCGGGGTGCAACCCGATACGGTCGCCTACTAATAACGGGGTCACAAAGAAGCTTTCAACCACCTGGCCGGCGGCGAATACGCCCATCACCGGGATCAGCTGGCTGAGGTTGGAAAACTGCAGCAAGCCTGCCAGCATGGCCATGATGATGCCGGTGGTGGGGCCCAGGTAGGGGATGAAGGTGATGATGCCGGCGATGATGCCGATAGGGATCGCCAGCTCGAGGCCAGCCATCCATAAACCCAGCGCGTAGAAGGCGCTCATGATCAGCATGACGGAAAGCTGGCCGCGTAGGAATTCGCCCAGCATAAGATCGATTTCGCCGGCGATCTCGGCCGTTTTGGCATACCAGCGACGCGGAATGAGCTCTGCGATTTCATCGATCATGAAATGCCAGTCGCGCAGCATGTAGAACATGACGATGGGCAGCACCGCGATATTGGCGACCCAGCCTACCAGCGCCAGTCCATGGCTGCTGAGGGCTGTCAGGAACTGGCCGGCGAAGTCGCCAGCCGATTTCCAGTTCTTGGTGATCACTTCCTGTATCTGGGTCGGGTCGATGGCCAGCGTGATGCCGAAATGCTGCGACAGCCACGGATCCACGCGCTCGCGCAAGGTGGTGAGGTAGCTCGGCAGGCGTTGCATCACCACCGTCAGCTCTTTCTGCAGCAGCGGTATCACGATCAGCAGCAGCAAGACGATGAGGCCGGCGACCAACAGCATCACCAGCAGGGTGGCGATGGTTCGGCCTATGGTGAAGCGGCCTATCTTGACGCCTTCCAGCTTGTCCACCAGCGGAGTGCAGATATACGCCAGGATGGCGGCCACCAGGAAGGGGGTAAGGATGGGGGA
The DNA here is from genome assembly GCA_040387075.1 of Pseudomonadota bacterium. Taxonomy (GTDB): domain Bacteria; phylum Pseudomonadota; class Gammaproteobacteria; order Burkholderiales; family Methylophilaceae; genus DATHXC01. The sequence goes on along the minus strand of JAZKEL010000284.1, from coordinate 3,391 downwards.
TAGCAGGTAAATCGTGATCACGGTAAAGGCGATCAGTAAAATCACGCGATAATCCGGTAACTGCTTGTCTTGTTTAGTAGTCATTTAAGTTAAAATTCGTTATTCCGTCATCATGACGTAGTCGATAATATTTGAAATGCAGTTTCAGAAAGAGAGAACCACTTGAATTCCAATGATTCCAGTCCCAAGGATTCCAGCAATCCATCCATGAGCTACCGCGACGCGGGCGTCGACATGGAAGCCGGCGATGCACTGGTCGAGCAGATCAAGCCGTATGCGAAGCGTACCATGCGCCCGGAGGTTTTGGGTGGAATCGGCGGTTTCGGCTCCTTGTTCGAAGTGCCGAAAAAATTCAAGAACCCGGTGCTGGTATCCGGCACGGATGGCGTCGGCACCAAGCTGAAACTGGCATTCCAACTGGATAAACATGACACCGTCGGTATCGACCTGGTGGCCATGAGTGTCAACGATATCCTGGTACAGGGCGCAGAGCCGTTGTTTTTCCTGGATTACTTTGCCTGCGGCAAGCTGGAAGTGGGCGTAGCGGCACAGGTGATCAAGGGCATCGCGCAAGGCTGTGAGCAGGCCGGCGCAGCCCTGGTAGGCGGCGAGACGGCTGAAATGCCGGGCATGTACCCTGCCGGCGAATACGACCTGGCCGGCTTTGCGGTCGGCGCCGTGGATAAGGAAGCCATCATCGACGGCACGACGATTGCGGCCGGCGATGCGGTGCTGGGTCTGGCCTCCAGCGGCGCCCATTCCAATGGCTATTCGCTGATCCGCAAGCTGATCGAGAAATCCGGCATCGATTTCGACAGCGATTTCGGCGGCAAGCCGTTCCGCGATGTCGTCATGGCGCCGACGCGTATCTATGTCAAACCGTTGCTTAAATTAATGGCGGCATTGCCGGTGAAAGGCATGGCCCATATCACCGGCGGCGGCATAACCGAAAATGTGCCGCGCGTATTGCAGCCGGGCCTCACTGCCGAAGTGAAGAAAGGCAGCTGGGCCATGCCGCAGCTATTCTCATGGCTGCAGGCACAAGGCAATATCACCGATGATGAAATGCACCGCACCTTCAATTGCGGTATCGGCATGGTGGTGATCGTGGCGAAAGAGCAGGCTGAGGCAGCGAAGACACTGTTAGAAGCAGAAGGCGAACAAGTGTGGGAAATCGGGTTTATTCGAACTCAACAGGCGGGTGAGGCTCCAACGGTAGTGATTTGATCCAGCACTGGCGTCAATTGTCGCCAACTAAGGCTGTCAGCCTTGGCTGTAGCTGGTGAATACTACTTAACCTATCCCGGCCAAGCTTTGTGCATATTGGCTCGGCACTATTGGAAACTACACATGAAACCATTTTTGCATAGCCTGGCGCTTTCTTTATTGTTCATTGCCGGGATTGCCGGCGCCGCACCCAAGCAGGTCGATGCGGTCTACCAGGCCACGCGCGGCGGACAGCCGTTCGCGACCATCACCGAAACCTTCAGGCAGGAAAACGGCCGCTACAAGATCGAAAGCGTGACCAAAGGCATCGGCGTGTATGCCCTCCTGGGCAAGCGCACACTCAGCAGCGAGGGCGAAGTGACTGCCGAAGGATTGAAGCCCAGCCATTTCGAATTGCATCAGGGCGATAATGCTAAGAAGTCGCTGTATGCGGATTTCGACTGGCCCGCCAACCAGCTGAATATGAAGGTCAAGGGCAGTCCGGTCACGGCACCTCTTGAGAAAGGCACGCAGGATATCCTGAGCCTGGTATACCAGTTCATGTTCGTGCAACCGGGCGGCAATGAATTCACCTTGCCCGTGACCACGGGCAAAAAAGTACGCAGCTATACCTACCAAGTGACGGAACGCTCTGCCGCAGTGGATGTGCCGGCCGGGAAATACAAGGCCATCCATATGCTGAATGCCGGTAAGGACAAAGATACCGATGACAAGGAATTATGGTTGGGCATAGAGGCGCATTACCTGCCGGTCAGCCTGCTGATGCACGACGACAACGGCACGGTAATCGAGCAGACCTTAACCAGCCTGCATATTGAGTAATTCACAGCAAAATTCCAGGTTTACCTTTCTGCGGCGCGCAGGTTTTTGGCGGGCCGCTATCGCACTACTACTGTCGCTATTGCTGCACCTGCTGGTGGTGGGCGGAAGCGGGTGGCACTGGCCTGAAGCAGAAGCGCCGGAAATGGTCATCGAAACCCGGCTGATGGCGCTTCCTGTCCCTGTTAAAAACGTTACGCCTGTAGCCAGCCGACCGAAAGCCAAGCCCGCGCCGGTTGTTCAAGAGGCGCCCGCGCCCGAGGTGGGTGAATCCCCGGCACCCCAGGCCGGAACGGAAAATGCGGACACAACGGAAGATGTACCGGCAACGCAAGAAGCGGAGGCGGTTCCACAGGATGCGATACCGATTGCCGAAGATCAACCGGAGGAGGACAAGCCCAAGCCGCCCAGTTACGTGGACATGGATTACGACCTTAGCCGGGGCGGTGACAGCGGCAGGATAGGCGTGGTGCATGTGCTCTACAACAAGCAACGCGATGGCAGCTACAAGTTGCGTAGCGAGACCAAGGCCCAGGGCCTGGCGGCATTGTTCGTGTCCGGTGAATTGATCCAGACGAGCAGCGGCATGGTGACTGAGCATGGGCTGCAGCCCGCCCACTTTGCGTACGAATTCGGCAACAATAGCGACAAGCACCAGTACGCTGATTTTGACTGGGCAGCGGGTCAGCTTACAATGCACACCAGCAAGGGCGATAAAACCGTGCCATTGCCTGGAAACGCGCAGGATTTACTGAGTTTCATGTACCAGTATATGTTTGTACCGCCGCTGCTGGAGATGGAGTTGTCCGTCACCAATGGCAAGAAACTTAGCCATTACGTGTACACGTTTGAGGGCGAGGAATCTGTGAATACCGGACTGGGCGATCTGCGTAGCCTGCATATCGTCAAAAAAAATGGCGAGTCCGAAGAGAAAACCGAACTGTGGCTTGCCATCGACTACCACTATTTACCGATCAAAATACGCAAGACAGAAAAGGATGGGAAATCGTACGAGCAGTTAGTGACTCGACTTTCTACCGAATAAGACTTATGAGCATCAATAAACCAGCCGGCACTAATCAACCGGCCAGTAAACCGGCAAGCGCAGCGAATGCCAGCAAATCCACCAATGCGATTAATCCCAACCTGCTGCGCCTGGCCGGTATGGCGCTGGCGGATGTGTTGTCCAACACAGGGCCTGCCGATGTCAAGCTGGGCTGGTTCTTCAAACAGAACCGCGAACTTGGCACCAAGGATCGCGCATTCGTCGCCGAGTCCGTCTATGGCGTACTGCGCCGCAAATCTTTCCTGGCGTACGTAGCGGATGGCGAAGATCCGCGCAAGC
>JAZKEL010000283.1:0-4776 GCA_040387075.1 Pseudomonadota bacterium | reverse complement strand
TCTGGTGCTGGTCAGGCTCAGTTTTTTTTAGCATGCCGATTTCCTGCAAGTGCTGTTCGACCACTTCACCGATTTCTGCTACCAGGCTAGGGATGTACTTGCCGCCTTTCTTGAAGTAGCCGCCGCTTGGGTCGAACACGCTATGCAACTCTTCTACCAGGAAGGTCACGTCACCACCCTTGCGGAACACGGCGGACATGACGCGGGTGAGTGCGACGATCCACTGGAAGTGGTCCATGTTCTTGGAGTTGATGAAGATCTCGAACGGGCGGCGGTGTTCTTGCGGTGTGCCTTCATTGACGATGACGTCGTTGATCGTAATGTAAAGCGCATGCTCGGTGACCGGCGTTTTGACCTTGTAGGTATTGCCTACCAGTTTATCGGGACGGCTTAACGGCTCGCCCAGTTGCACGACTTCAGCGGTCTTTTGCGGTTGTGCTGCAACGGCAGCGGCTTCGGCTGACTTGGTTTTGTCGTCTTCACTCAATACGTTGTAACCAACGATTTTCTTTTCGATTTTAATTGCCATGTTTTTTCTCCTTGGTGGATTTGTCTCACCTAATATCAATTTAGATGAATTAAAACGTAACGCGCGATATGAGTGCTAGGCGAAAGTCAGTTTTGACCCTGAATGTACATAGAAGTACATGAGGATTTAAAACTGACTTTCAACAACGCAATCATGAGCACAGTCGTTTTAAAGGTCTAAATTTAGAACTTGCCGTAATAGCCTTCTTTAAGCGCATCGTAGAGATTGGCGGCGCTGTGGATCTCGCCGTCGTATTCGATCTCTTCGTTACCTTTGACCTCAACTTCAGTGCCGTCATCCAGCGTGAATTTGTAGGTAGTATTTTCCAGGTCTTTCTCCGTGACCAGTACGCCCTGGAAGGCTTCCGGGTTGAAACGGAAGGTGGTGCAACCCTTCAGGCCCTTATCGTAAGCATAGACGTAGATGCTCTTGAAATCTTCAAAATCATAATCCGTCGGGACATTGATGGTTTTGGAGATGGAGCTGTCTATCCATTTTTGTGCTGCCGCCTGGATATCGACGTGCGCCTTGGCCTGGATGGTGGACGAATCCAGGAAGTATTCCGGCAACTTCTCTTCGTCGCTGGTACCGAACGGCATAGCCTTGGAATTCACCAGCTCGCGATACGCCAGCAATTCGTAGGAGAATACGTCGACCTTCTCTTTGGATTTCTTGCCTTCACGGATCACGTTGCGGGCATAGTGGTGCGCAAACGATGGCTCGATGCCGTTGCTGGCATTGTTGGCCAGCGACAATGAGATCGTACCGGTCGGCGCGATCGAGCTGTGGTGCGTGAAACGTACGCCTTTTTCCACGATGATGTCCTGCAGTTCTTTCGGGAACTGCTGCATATAGCGGCTGTATTTACCCATCAGCACCTTGCCGGTCAGCTTGTCGCCCAGCTTGATGCCGTCAGCCACCATTTCAGGACGCTTGTCCAGCATGTCGGCGGTGATCTCGAACTCTTCGTCCATGATGGGGGCGGCGCCTTTTTCTTCGGCCAGTTCAACACCCACTTGCCAGCCTACCTGCGCCATGACTTTGGTGACTTCTTCGGTGAATTCGATGGATTTCGCATCGCCGTATTTCATCTGCAGCATGGTTAGGGTAGAACCCAGGCCCAGGTAGCCCATGCCATGGCGGCGCTTGCGGGCGATTTCGTCGCGTTGCTGCTGCAACGGCAGGCCGTTGATTTCGACCACGTTATCCAGCATGCGGGTAAAGGTGCCCACGACTTCGCTGTATTCGTCCCAGTCGAAGTAGGCTTTTTCCGTGAACGGATGCTTGACGAACATGGTCAGATTGACCGAGCCCAGCAGGCAAGCGCCATACGGCGGCAACGGTTGCTCGCCGCATGGGTTGGTGGCGCGGATGTTTTCGCAGAACCAGTTATTGTTCATTTCGTTAACGCGGTCGATCAGGATAAAGCCGGGTTCGGCGAAATCGTATGTCGAGGACATGATGACGTCCCACAGGCGGCGCGCCTTGATGGTCTTGTACACGCGGCAAGCGGTCTTGCCGTCGGATTCGCGGGTCAGGTACTTGCCCTTCACCGGCCATTCGCGCCATACCACTTGCGATTCATCCAGCAGGGCCATGTCATCGGCGGCGGCTTCCTTGGGGGTGACGGGGAACGCCAGCTTCCACTCGGTATCGGCTTTCACCGCTTCCATGAATTCCTTGGTGATCAGGCACGACAGGTTGAACTGGCGCAGGCGGCCGTTTTCGCGCTTGGCCTTGATGAAGTCGATGACGTCGGGATGCGAGATATCGAACGTCGCCATTTGTGCGCCACGGCGGCCACCGGCGGACGATACGGTGAAGCACATCTTGTCGTAGATATCCATGAAGGATAGCGGGCCGCTGGTATAGGCGCCAGCACCGGCCACGAACGCACCTTTAGGGCGTAATGTGGAGAATTCATACCCGATACCGCAACCTGCTTTCAGGGTCAGGCCGGCTTCGTGCACCTTGCCCAGGATGTCATCCATGCTGTCTTCCACAATGCCGGAGACCGTGCAGTTGATGGTGCTGGTGGCTGGCTTGTGCTCAAGTGCGCCAGCGTTGGACGTGATGCGTCCGGCCGGGATGGCGCCGCGGCGCAACGCCCACAGGAACTTGTCGTACCACAGTGCGCGTTTAGCCTCGGTTTCTTCGGCATCCGCCAGCGCACGGGCGACACGTTTGTAAGTGTCGTCCATGGTGTCGTCGATATGAACACCCTGCTTAGTCTTCAGACGGTATTTCTTATCCCAGATATCAATGGATACGGATTGCATAGGCACTGACTGCTCAGTCTCCCGCGTTGTCTCATCTGAAGTCTTGACTGCTTTTAGCATGGGTTGTTCCTTCCTTTTTGCACTATATGGTAACTGGCTTGCACCGCCGGATTGAGAGGTGCCGCATCGGTCTATTTATGTTGTTATTTGGGATAACGTTTAGGTAAAACGTGTATTACTGGATTTGTGGTAAAAACAGCTCTTAACCACAACATCTTGTGACTGGTTGCAAAATTATGTCATTTTGTAGGGTGGGTCAAGCATTTTTTTTGGTGCAGGCGCTCTCTTTCTGAGCGTCGCTTTGGGGCATTTTCGACGAGTGCCACACAGGCTTGGCGCTAGAGCAGGGTGAGCCATTACTAACGAAAAATAAAAATAATTGCTTGGACAATCTGGCGCGTTTTGTGCATGGATTTGCTGTGCCTACAATAACAATTTAAACCCGTCTGAACTTGTTGATGCGTGCATGGGCAAGTATGAGAAAATATAACGATGCCCAGATTTCTGTATTCCCTCCTGCTGTACATTATTTTGCCGTTTACGCCTATCAAGCTGGTATGGCGCAGCCTGCGCCAGCCTGAATACCGGCAGCATATAGGGGAGCGCTACGGCATTTATCCTACGGCGACTGCCAGTAATAATGACCGGTCAAAAAAGCCGGTCATCTGGCTGCATTGCGTGTCCGTGGGTGAAACGCGGGGGGCAGCCCCTTTAATCAGCGAGTTGCAGAAGCGCTACCCGCAGCATCAGGTGCTGCTGACACATGCAACGCCTACCGGCCGTGAGGCTGGCGAACAGTTGTTCGGCAGCACGGTGCAGCGCGCTTACCTGCCCTATGACGTGCCCGGCGCGGTGGACCGCTTCCTTACACATTTCCAGCCATCCATCGGCCTGCTGATGGAAACCGAGCTATGGTTTAACCTGATCTATGCCTGCAAAGCCCGCCATATCCCATTGCTGCTGGTCAATGCCCGCCTGTCTGAACGCTCCGCTCAGGGCTATGCCAAAACTGGCGCACTGGTGGCGCATGGCCTGCGAGAGCTCTCTGCGATTGCGGCACAGACCGAGCTGGATGCCGAGCGGCTGAAGCGCCTGGGGGCGATGCAGGTCGAAGTGTTGGGCAACCTCAAGTTCGACGTGATCCCCCCTGCGGACGCGGCGGAAAAAGGGGAGCGCCTGCGCGGCATACTCGGTAAGAACCGCTCCGTATTCCTCGCCGCCAGTACCCGCGAAGGCGAGGAACGGTTGATACTGGATGCGATTACCCGTGCACAGATACCGAACCTGCTGACCATTATCGTGCCGCGCCATCCGCAGCGGTTCGATGAAGTCGCCGTCATGCTGAAAAAAGGCGGGCACCACTACATGCGCCGTTCGCGCTGGGGTGCACAGAACGATGCCAAGGGATTGCAGGAAAAGACCAAGGTATTGCTGGGCGACAGCATGGGCGAGATGTTTACCTATTACGCCGCCTGCGATGTGGCCTTCATCGGCGGCAGCCTGTTGCCCCTGGGCGGGCAGAACCTGATCGAAGCTACCGCCATGAGCAAGCCTGTGCTGGTCGGACCGCACACCTTCAACTTCGAAGTCGCTACCGAACTGGCGATCGATGCAGGGGCTGCTTGGCGCGTGAAAGACAGCACCGACCTAGCGGATGCCCTGAATCGCTTATTCGGCGACCCGGAAAAGCGCCAGCGCATGAGCCTGGCTGCGCTGGATTTCAGCACCAGTGCGGGCGGCGCCACCTACCGTATTGCCGACCTGGTGCAGGCTTACCTGCCTGTTGCTTGAGTTTATTGCTTCAACTCTGCTGACCAGAGTTTGGTGGCATTAATTACCTCTCCATTGGTGCATGTCTGAGAGGCTTGTGGATATTGGCTCGCAGGCCAGTCGATAGCCAGCAATTGCCAAATTGAAAGCGCTTTATTTAACTGAAATGGATTTGACCAACATCACCTCGCACGCGCC
>JAZKEL010000282.1:0-1553 GCA_040387075.1 Pseudomonadota bacterium | reverse complement strand
TGGTCAAGCTGGTGCGTTCCACGCTATACGATGCAGTAAAAGCCGGTGCCAGCGATATCCACATGGAAACGGACCCCAGCGGCCTCACCATCAAGTACCGCATCGACGGCGTGCTGAATACCGTTGCCAGCGTGCAATCGGTATTGCAGGCCGAACAGGCTATCTCCCGCATAAAAGTAATGTCCGAGCTTGATATCGCCGAACGTCGTGTTCCGCAGGATGGCCGCTTCAAGGTGCTGGCGCAGGGCAGGGAGATCGACCTGCGCGTGTCCATCATGCCCAGCGTGTTCGGCGAAGATGCCGTGCTGCGTATCCTGGACAGGAAATCCATGACCGATGAAGCCAAGGGGCTGACGCTGGATGTGTTGGGGTTCGAAGCCGGCATCATGGCGCGCTTCCGCCTGCTGGCCGAAGAGCCCTACGGTATGCTGTTGGTCACCGGGCCGACCGGCTCGGGGAAGACGACGACGCTATACGGCATCATCTCCGAGATCAACCATGGGCAGGACAAGATCGTCACCATCGAAGACCCGGTGGAATACCAGCTGCCGGGTGTGTTGCAGATACCGGTCAATGAAAAAAAGGGCCTGACATTTGCGCGCGGCCTGCGCTCCATCCTGCGCCACGACCCGGACAAGATCATGGTGGGCGAGATACGCGATTCGGAAACGGCACAGATCGCGGTGCAGTCGGCGTTGACCGGCCACCTGGTGTTGACCACGGTGCATGCCAATAACGTATTCGACGTGATCGGCCGCTTTACTAACATGAATGTCGATCCCTATAGTTTTGTGTCTGCCATCAACGGCATCCTGGCCCAGCGGCTGGTGCGCATCATCTGCCCGCATTGCGCCGTGGATGACCGGCCTGATGAAGTCTTGATCAGCAAATCCGGCCTGGATGAGGCTGCCTTGAAGGATTACCGATTCCGCGTCGGCCAGGGTTGCGGTCAATGCCGCGGCACCGGCTATAAAGGCCGCAAAGCCATTGCGGAACTGCTGTGCTTCAACGACGAGATACGCGAACTGATCGTCACGCGCGAGCCTGTTCGCAAGGTGAAAGAGGCGGCCCGCGCTAACGGCACGCGCACCATGCGTGAAGCCGTGCTAGGGATGGTGATGCGCGGCGAAACCACATTGCAGGAGGCCAACCGTGTCACGTCGCTTACTTAATATCCTGCCTGGCCTGCGTCCTGCCATGCAGTCCAAGCCTGGATCAAAGACTGGATCAAAGCCGACCTCGACACTGGGTTTGCAGAAACTGCCGGCATTCCAGGACCAGATGCGTATATTCCTGCATCCGCAGCAGGTGGTCGTGGTGCGTAGCAAGCGCAACAGGGCCAGGCAGGTCATCGACAAAACGATTGTTTCCTGTGCCGGCGATGCTGCTGCTGAAAGCGGCGTAGCGTCATGGTCGCCGGCGGTGGCTGCCCTGGCGAAGACCTTGCGCGACGGTTGCTGGCAGGGTGCTAATCCGCAGCTGGTGCTTTCCAACCATTTCGTGCGTTACGCGCTTATCCCGTGGAATGACGGTCTTGCCAACCAGTCCGAACG
>JAZKEL010000281.1:0-4322 GCA_040387075.1 Pseudomonadota bacterium | reverse complement strand
GGCTTCGTCCATCCATGCGCCGCCGCGCTTGTTGTTGCGAGCATAAAGGTCGAGATAGAACTGGCCGACCGGGTTGCCTTTGCTGTCGCTGATCTCGTAGAAGGCTGCATCCTCATGCCATACGGCGGCATCCACCTTCCTGACCTGCACGCCGAAAATCGTTTCGGTGACCTTGAACAAGCCCTCCAGCACTTTCTGCTCCGGGAAATACTGTTTCACTTCCTGGTCGGAAAACGCGTATTTCTCTTCACGCAGCTTTTCCGACACATAGCCGATGTCCCAGGCCTGCATATCCGCTATGCCGAGCTTGGCAGCGTGCTCCGTGAGTTCCTGCATATCGCGGAGCGCAAACGGTTTGGCACGCTTAGCAAGGGTTTGCAGGAACTCCGCAACTTCTGCCGGTGAATCGGCCATCTTGGTGGACAGCGACATCTCCGCATAATTGGTGTATCCCAGCAATTGTGCCTCTTCCTGGCGCAATTTGAGGATAGCGTACATCAGCGGCGTGTTATCCCACTCCGGCTTACCCAGTTCGGACGCGCGCGTGGCATAGGCGCGGTACAGCAGTTCACGCAGGTCGCGATTCTCAGCGTATTGCAGCACCGGCATGTAGGAGGGGAAATGCAGCGTGAATTTATAGCCTTCCTCGCCCGCCTCGCTGGCCGCGTCATGTGCTGCCTGCAGCAGGTCCTGCGGCAGGCCTTTCAGTTCGTTGATGTCCTGCACGATATGCGAATAGGCATTGGTGGTGTCCAGCAGGTTTTCCTCGAACCGGGTGGTGAGTTCGGAAAGCTCTTCCTGTATCTGCTTGAAGCGCGCTTTCTTGTCGGACGGCAACTCTGCGCCGCCCAGGCGGAAATCGCGCAATTCGTTTTCCACGATCTTCTGCTGTGCGGTATTCAGGCCCTTGAACTCCTCGCTGGCGCGAAGTGCGCGGAATTTGGCGTACAGGCGTTCGTCCTGGGCCAGGTCCGTGTAGAAGGACGTGAGCTTCTGCTCGTTGCAGTTATAGGCTTCCCGCAGTTCGGGGCTATTGACCACCGAATTCATGTGGCTGACCTGCGACCATGCACGTGAAATCTGCTCCTGCATGTCTTCCAGCTTGCGCGCGAAGTTTTCCCAGGTGGGCGTTTCCGTCGAGCTTGCCAGTGCATCCAGCAGTTCCTGGCCATTCGCCAGGAGATGGTCGATGGCAGGCGTAACGTGGTCGGCTTTCACTTCGTTGAAGCGGGGCAGGCAGGAGAAATCAAGCAATGGATTGCTTAACAACTCATCGGAAACGGCTTGGGGTGAAATCTGGTTCTGGGTCACTGCGGGTACATCCTTAATGTTGGCCGATTGGCATGGGTGATTTTGAATCTTAATGAATGCTGCGATTAGCTTATTAAGCGCAGCGTCAGCGGGTAACGGTAATGCTCGCCTTTACTGGCGGCGACGGCAGCTAGGATGCACAGCACGATATTGCCTAGCCAGACGATGCCCATGGCCAGGAAGCCGATGAGGATGATGATCAGCACCGAGCTGATGGCATAGGCGATCAATACCGTGATCTGGAAATTCAGCGCATCGCGGGCCTGCTCGCCGATGTAGGCGCTATCGTCTTTCTTCAGCAGCCATACGATCAGGCTGGGGAAAATGCTGAAGATAGTGCCGGCAAGGTGCGTCAGTACCGCGATGTTCTTCTCATCTGCAGTGGGTGCGCCTGGAAGGGCGTCGGGTTTTAAATCGATGCTGGGTTCGGTCACGTGCGTGTCTCCTGCAGTAAGAGAGGGTCGATTACATATTAAGTTTCAACATCAGCGGTTCCGTGCGGTCGATATCCTGGTTGCCCAGGATTTTACGCGCGGCGGGCACCAGGATTGGCAGGTCGCTTTGCAGTACCTGGCGCTTGACCATGAGTACGTTGGACGGGTGCATGGAAAACTGGCGCAGGCCTAGCCCTAGCAGCAGGCGAGTCAAGCGCGCATCACCTGCCATTTCGCCGCACACCGAGACCGGTTTGTCGGTTTTCTGGCCTGCGCGGATCGTCATCTCGATCAGTTGCAGTACGGCCGGGTGCAGGGGATTGTACAGGTGCGACACGGTGTCATCGGTGCGGTCGATAGCCAGCGAATACTGGATCAGGTCATTGGTGCCGAGCGACAGGAAATCCAGTTCGCGGGCAAACGCTTCGGCACACAGGGCCGCTGCCGGGATCTCGATCATGCCGCCCACCTGGATATCTTCGACGAAGGGGATATTCTCTAGCCGCAGGCTTTCTTTTGCACGTTCAAGCAACAACAGCGTCTGGCGCAGTTCCGCCAGCGATGACAGCATGGGGATGAGTATCTTGATATTGCCGTAATGCGAGGCGCGCAGGATGGCGCGCAGTTGCAGGTGGAACATCTGCGGTTCGGCCAGGCACAGGCGTATGGCGCGCAGGCCCAGGGCCGGGTTGGTGCAGGTGCGCGCGCTGTCGGGGTTCATCTGCTTATCCGCCCCAAGGTCCAGCGTGCGGATGGTCACCGGCATTCCCTTCATGGCCATGGCAACCTGTTTGTAGGCGGCAAACTGCTCTTCCTCGCCGGGCATGTCGCGCCGGTTCATGAACAGGAATTCGGTACGGTACAGGCCCACGCCGGTGGCGCCGGCTTCCAGTACTTTCACGACGTCGTCCGGCACTTCGATATTCGCGTGCAGTTCAATGGCGGTGCCGTCCAGCGTGACCGGTTTAGTGAGCTTGATGCGTTTGAGCTTCTGCTGCTCGATCTCCCACTGTTCCTGGCGCAGCTTGTATTCCGCCAGCGTGTCCTTGTCAGGATTGATGATCACCACGCCCTGGTTGCCGTCGACGATGATCAATTCGCCGTCGCGGATCAGGGTGCGTGCACGTTGCAGGGCCACGATGGAAGGGATGCTCAGGCTGCGCGCCAGGATAGCGGTGTGCGAGGTTGCACCGCCGACATCGGTAATGAAGGCGGCGAACTGGTGTTGCTTGAACTGGATGGCATCGGCCGGCGACAGGTCGTGCGCCACCAGGATGATGGCGCTTTCCTGTTCCTTGATATCCACCTGGCCGGGATGGCCCATCAGTACCTTGATCACGCGTTCGACCACCTGGATGACGTCCTGCTTGCGTTCGCGCAGGTATTCGTCCTCAATCTTGTCGAATTGCGCCACGATGTCTTCCATCTGCTGCTTGAGCGCCCATTCGGCGTTGCACAGTTCATTGCGGATGATCTGCTTGGGCGCATCCGACAGTGCATGGTCTTTCAGGATCATCAGGTGCGTGCCGACAAAGGCACTCAGTTCGGCGGGCGCACGTTCTGGGAGCTGGCGCCGGATGGTTTCAAGGTCTTCCTGTACGTTCTTGATGGCGGCGTCGAAGCGGGCTATTTCCTGGTCGAGCAGTTTCTTGGGGATCTTGAAATGGACCACCTCCAGCAGCGCATGCGATACCAGGTGGGCTTTGCCGATGGCAACGCCACCCGACACGCCGACACCGTGTATGGCAAAACTCACATTGGGCAGGTGCTTATCCATTATTTTCACTGCTTGGCTTTCATTGATTTAGCTTTACTAAATTTACTCAGGTTCGCCGAAACGATTGTTGATCAGCACCACCAAGGCATCCATCGCTGGCTGTTCATCCTTGCCGGTGGTTTCCAGGATGATCTTGCTGCCTTTGCTCGCGGCCAGCATCATGACACCCATGATACTTTTAGCATTTACCTTACGTCCGTTACGCTCTATCCATATTTCGCTAATGTACTGGCTGGCAGTCTGCGTAAGCTTGGTAGAGGCGCGTGCATGCAGGCCCAGTTTGTTGATGATTTCGATTTCCTGCTTGACCATTTTTCCTGTATTTCCCTTTTTTTAGGGGATTCCCCGTTAATCTGAAATTGAGCGTACTACAAGTATCTTTAAGGAGTATCTTTAAGGCTGCGATGACGCGTTACGGTTCTTGCAGGCTTCTTCAGTAAAATTAATCACACCCTCGCGTCCGCCGCTGAGCGCTTTTTGCGCCAGTATATCGATACTGACATTGCGGTAGGTCAGGGTACGCACCAGCATCGGCAGGTTGACACCGGCCACGCCCTCTACACGACCAGGCTTGAGCAAGCGCCCCACCAGGTTGCAAGGCGTCGCGCCGTAGATATCGGAAAGGATCAGCACACCGTCGCCTTCATCCAGTTCATCCACCATATGCTGCGCTTGCGGCAGCATGGAACCGGGATCGTCATGCGTGCCGATGCCGAGCTGGTTGAGCATGGGCGGGCGCGTGCCCATCACGTGGCTGGCACAGTGGATCAGGCTTTCTCCCAGGGTGCCATGCGCGATAA
>JAZKEL010000280.1:0-2735 GCA_040387075.1 Pseudomonadota bacterium | reverse complement strand
CCCTGGTATTTTGCGGTGTCGATCAGCACATCGACGTCGCCGGCATCATGCTCTTTGGACATATGATCCATGTCTTCAATCAGGGCTTTGATATTGCTCCTGAGCAGTTCCACGCCTTCGTTGATGAATGCACGCTTGCCTGGGAAACGCTCCAGTTCTGCATCGAAATTGCCTTTGGAGAATTCGGCAATGCACTGGGTCACCTTGCGCATGACGTCTGCCTGGTTAGAGGCCATCAGGTTGACGTTGTCCGCCATGGTCTTGTAGCTGCCCTGGAACTCGGATGTGTCGATGACGGCATCGATATTGCCCGCTTTATTCTCACTGGACATTTCGCTTTGTTTATCCAGTACGGCCTTTAGGGTTTCCTGCATCCTATGCATGGAAGCCAGCAGGCTGGATGAATCGCCGGATCTTAACTGGATGGAAGTAGTCAGGTCGCCCACGGCGATTTTCTTTGCCACTTCCGAAGCTAGACCAGGGTTTCCGCCAAACTGGCGCATGATGCTGCGCACGATGAAGAATGCCATGGCAGCAATCAGGATCAGGCTGAGCAATGCCACAATGACAGAGGTACGCTTGGCTTGCTGGTAGAACTGCCCGGCATTTGCCACACTCTGGTCGGAAAGGTCGGCGTTATAACGCAGGTGTTCGGAGATCGCGTTGTTGGCATTCAATGCGACCGGTGCAAGCGTCAGGTAAACTTCGCTCGCCTTATCGCGCTTGTTCTGGATGTACTGCGCGAATACCTGGCCCATGATGGGGTAGTACTCCGCCAGCATTTCGCGATCATGCTTTAGCAACTCTATGTTTTTACTGTCGTTGGTGGCAAGACCTTCGAACCGGCTTAGCGCGGCTTCCAGGTCTGCCTTGGCTTTTTGGATATTTACGGTGATTTCATCGGTTTTGGCAGGATTGGTATTCAGTACATACCTTGCCAGCTGGATGCGTAGACTGCTGAATGCATAACGCGCATCGTTGAGGGCATTGACGCTGGGCAAGGTATTTACATGCGCATAATTGGCGCTCTGGTAAATATTCTGCATCTGGTAATGGCCAAACCCCGCGAGGCTTACCATGCCGATTAACACAACAAATACCAGCAAGCCCATCTGCTGCGCCACTGTCATCCCATTGCCAACTGTTCTCATCGTCTTCTCCAAAATCTGATGTACTGCATGTTCTTATATTTTTATGGTATTGCCGGCTCGTACATACGCTTAGTGCGTTCGTTTAACGTGGATTGATTCCCCTATTGCGGTTAGGCCAGATTAAAACTCTTCCCATTCGTTGTCGTCGGTACCTGTTTTCCGTGAAAAATCGGATGTGGGCGCTGCCTCATGTACTTTAGCTTTTGGTGCAGGCCTGGCCGCTAACTTACGGCTAGCTAAGGATGGCTGGCTTTTAGGCTTTGCAATGCTAGCCGTTCCTTCGATAGTGAACACGCTTACCGAATTCAATAGCTCAGATGCCTGTTCCATCAAGGATTCAGCAGCAGCAGCGGCCTCCTCTACCAGCGCGGTATTCTGCTGGGTGACATCGTCCATCTTGATGATGGCATCGTTTACCTGAGCGATACCGGAACTCTGCTCCATGGAGGCTGCAGCGATTTCACCGATGATGTCTGATACGCGCTTCACTGCCACCACGACTTCCTGCATGGTCTTACCGGCGTTTTCTACCAGGTTGGTACCTTCAGTGGTCTTCGCCACCGAGTCATTGATCAACTCCTTGATTTCCTTGGCAGCACTGGCTGAACGTTGTGCCAGGTTGCGCACTTCACCCGCCACCACTGCGAATCCGCGCCCCTGCTCGCCTGCACGCGCGGCCTCGACTGCAGCATTCAGCGCCAGGATATTGGTTTGGAAGGCAATGCCGTCGATAACGGAAATAATATCTTCGATCTTGCGTGCACTCTGGTTGATATCGGACATCGTCGATACCACTTCAGAGACCACTTCCCCACCTTTTACGGCCACACCGGAGGCAGCCAGTGCAAGCTGGTTAGCTTGCTTGGCGTTGTCGGCATTCTGTTTAACCGTAGAGGAAAGCTCTTCCATGCTGCTGGCTGTCTTTTCCAGTGAAGCTGCCTGCTCTTCTGTACGGCGTGAAAGGTCGGCATTGCCCTGGGCGATTTCAGAGGCAGCGGTATTGATGGTTTCAGCAGACATCTTGACGATGGCAATCGGGCCCACGATCATTTCCAGCGTTTCATTCACGCCTTCTACGATCTTGCGGAAATCGCCGGAATGGCGGCTTGCATCGGCGCGTACCGACACCATGCCCTCATGGGCGGCTTTTGCCAGCATTTGTGCATCTTCATTCAGCGCTTTCAGGTTGGTACGTACCTGCTCAATGGTTTCATTGATAAAGGCTTTCTTACCGGAGAACTGTTCGAGTTCAGCATCAAAGTTACCTTCTCCAAATTGCTGGATACAGGCAAGGGCTTTTTCGGTTAATTCGATTTGGCCTGCAACGATGGCATTGACGGATTCTGCCAGGTCGTTGAAGCCGCCTTTAAACAGGTGTGCATGCAATGTCATGTCGATATTGCCTTTCGCATGCTCATCGGTGACCCACTTAACGGAATCCACGATCCCCTTGAGTTTGGATTTAAGGCGGTCAAGATTCTTGTTGATTTCAGCTTTCTTACCAGGGAGTTGCTCTACCTCTACAGCAAAATCGCCATCGCCCAGGGCACGCAGCAACCCGACTACCTGGACATTTTCCTTGGC
>JAZKEL010000279.1:0-4676 GCA_040387075.1 Pseudomonadota bacterium | reverse complement strand
GCATCGTACAGCTCAGCCATGTAATCGTGCGGTTCTATCTGGATGGTGTAGGGGTTGTAGGTCAAGCCAAGGTCGGTGACGAATTTCTGTGCAAAGGCTTCCCAGTCGAAATCAGGATATGCGGACAAATGCGCATTGAAGTTGCCTACCGCGCCATTGATCTTGCCAAGCATCTCGACCGCCACCAGCTGTTTGCGTTGGCGTTGCAGGCGATACACCACGTTCGCCATTTCCTTGCCCAGGGTGGTGGGAGAGGCCGGCTGGCCGTGGGTGTGCGACAGCATGGGCGTGTCGGCCAGGTCTTTTGCCAGTTCAGTCAGCCTGGCGATCAGCTTGTCAAGCATCGGCAGCATCACGTTTTCACGCGCGGCCTTGAGCATAAGCGCATGGGACAGGTTGTTGATGTCTTCGGAGGTACAGGCGAAATGGATGAATTCGCTGACCTTGCGGATTTCAGGGTTGCCGTCGAAGCGTTCCTTCAGCCAGTATTCGAGGGCTTTCACATCGTGGTTGGTACGCGATTCGATGGCTTTTACCTGGGCTGCCTCTACCTCGCCGAAACCGGCGATCGCATTATCCAGCTCCTGCAGGGTCTGCGTACTGAACGGGGCGATTTCTGCCAGTGCGATTTCTGCCGACAATGCTTTCAGCCATTCCACTTCGACCAGTGCACGGTGCTTGATCAGTGCGTATTCGCTGAAGCAGGCGCGGAGTGGATCCACCTTGGATTGATAGCGGCCGTCGAGCGGTGAAAGCGCATTCAGCGTGGTCAGTTGTGGAGAATTGATTTCGGGAGAAGTTAATGCCATGGACAGCCTTTAAGTCATATCGTAGAAATTCAGCAAAACATAGGGTTTCTTTTAATGGTTTTGCCTGAAGCCGTGATTTTACCCTACAACGCACATACGCAAAAATTCGTGCTCAAAATTACTTCAATGCCCATGCTGGCAATGAGCGAAAATGATCTTTATCGTTATTGCACGGTCTCATCATGCAGACCTCTGCACCCAATTAGCGCATAGCCCCCGTTTCAGTTCACGCAGGAATATAAACTGGAGTAAGCTTATGCGGTGATGCTGTCGTGATGAGGTATATTTTATAAGGCGCTGTGTAGATGGTGAACGCTGAAAAAATCCTGGTACTGATTATTTGCATGCAGTTTGCAGGGCAGGCTTTTGCTGGGACAGACCTTGCCGTCCAGGAGAAGGGGTTTGCCGATACCGCGTTCATCACGGTAGACCAGCGCCTTCGCGACATGGATAAAAACAGCGATGGCATCGTTTCCGTGTATGAAGTGCGCAGTTTTATCGAGGCCAGCCATGGCAAGGGCTACCAGCAGGATGTGCTGGATGACATGGAATCTTCCGCCAGCGGTAAAAGCTGCAGTACGCCATTTGCCAAATCGCTTTATTGAAGCCGATGAAAACGATGGTGTTGGTGCTGCATTGCAGGCACGGTCATTGCATGCTGTTTTAAGGCCTTTTACCTCGAGTGCTTGTATATGGCTTTTGGATATTGCTTTTCGATATTAAGTATAATTCGACCATTCCCCATTTATTCTAAATTTATCCTACGAATTGATTGATTACTTATGCTGATTGCCTACCGTGAACACGTTGCCGAGCGCGCTGCGCTTGGTTTGCCACCGCTACCATTGACCGCAGAGCAAGTCGCTTTACTGGTGGACCTGCTAAAGGATCCTCCTGCAGGCGAAACGCAGGCGCTGGTCGACCTGATCGAGAACCGGGTACCTGCCGGTGTGGACCAGGCCGCCTATGTCAAGGCGGCTTTCCTGGCCGATATTGCCAAGGGCACCGCGACATCCAGCCTGATTACCCCGGTAAAAGCAGTGCAGCTATTGGGCACCATGCTCGGCGGCTATAACGTACAGGCGCTGGTCAGCCTGCTCGACACCCCGATGGCGGAAGACGCCGTGGCGGCGCTATCCAGGACTATCCTGATGTTCGACGCCTACCATGATGTGGTGGATAAAATGAAGGCCGGCAACCTGCATGCCAAGAAACTGGTTGAATCCTGGGCCAATGCTGAGTGGTTCACCAATAAACCGGCACTGGCTTCCGAAATCCGCGCCATCGTATTTAAGGTGCCCGGCGAGACCAACACGGACGATCTTTCTCCCGCGCAGGAGGCCTGGTCGCGGCCCGATATCCCCTTGCATGCCAAAGCCATGCTGGTCAGCAAAATGCCAGACGGCCTGCAAACTATAGAAACCTTCAAACAAAAGGGCCTGCCGATCGCCTATGTGGGCGATGTGGTGGGAACCGGTTCCTCTCGTAAATCCGCCATCAACTCGGTGCAATGGCTGATGGGCGACGATATTCCCAATATCCCCAATAAGCGCACGGGCGGTATCGTGCTGGGCGGCAAGATCGCGCCGATTTTCTTCAATACGGCGGAAGATTCCGGCGCCTTGCCCATCCAGTGCGATGTCAGCCAGATGAACATGGGCGACGAGATCGTGATTCGTCCTTACGAGGGCAAGGTGTTCAATGCCAACGGTGAGGTGATTGCTACATTTGAACTGGCGCCACTGACGATGCCGGACGAGGTGAGGGCAGGCGGGCGGATCCCATTGATCATCGGGCGCGGCCTGACCACCAATGCAAGAACCACACTTAACCTGCCGCCCTCCGATCTATTCATCATGCCCATCGCGCCTGCCGATACCGGCAAGGGATACACCCTGGCGCAGAAGATGGTCGGCCGTGCGTGCGGATTGCCGGAAGGCGTGGGTGTGCGCCCAGGTACCTACTGCGAGCCCAAGATCACGACGGTCGGCTCGCAGGACACGACCGGCGCCATGACGCGCGATGAGCTCAAGGAACTGGCCTGCCTGGGCTTCAGTGCGGACCTTGTCATGCAGAGCTTCTGCCATACCGCCGCCTATCCCAAGCCTGTCGACATCAAGCTGCAGCACAGCCTGCCTGAATTCATGTCCAGCCGCGGCGGCGTTAGCTTGCGTCCCGGCGACGGTGTGATCCACTCCTGGCTGAATCGCCTGATATTGCCCGATACCGTGGGCACAGGCGGTGACTCGCATACCCGTTTCCCCATTGGCATCTCGTTCCCTGCTGGCTCCGGCCTGGTCGCCTTCGGTGCCGCCATGGGCGCGATGCCGCTGGATATGCCGGAATCGGTGCTGGTGCGTTTCAAGGGCAAAATGCAGCCTGGCATCACACTGCGCGACTTGGTTAACGCGATTCCGTATGCGGCTATCCAACTGGGTGAACTGACGACCGGCAAACAAGGCAAGAAAAATGTATTCAACGGCCGTGTGCTGGAAATAGAAGGCCTGCCCGATCTCAAGGTGGAGCAGGCGTTCGAATTCGCCGATGCCTCTGCCGAGCGCTCGGCCAATGGTTGTTCCGTGTTGCTGAATGAAGCGCCTGTCATCGAGTTCCTGCGCTCGAACATCGTCCTGATGCAGAACATGATCGACAGTGGCTACGAAGATCCGCGCACCCTGCAGCGCCGTATCGAAGCCATGGAAGCCTGGCTGGCGGCACCGAACCTGCTGAAACCGGACGCCGATGCCGAGTATGCTTATGTGCTGGAGATCGACCTCAACGAGATCAAGGAGCCATTGGTGGCATGCCCCAACGATCCTGACGATATCAAGCCCTTATCGGCCGTGGTCGGCGACAAGATCGATGAGGTATTCATCGGCAGTTGCATGACCAATATCGGCCATTACCGGGCCGCAGCCAAGGTGCTGGAAGGCGCCGGGGCGATTCCTACCCGCTTATGGGTGGCTCCGCCCACCCGCATGGACGAACACCAGTTGAAAGACGAGGGCGTCTATTATGTATTCGGTGTGGCCGGTGCGCGTACCGAGATCCCCGGCTGCTCGTTGTGCATGGGTAACCAGGCACGCGTGGCGGATAAGGCGACCGTGTTCTCCACCAGTACCCGCAATTTCGATAACCGCATGGGTAAGGATGCGCGCGTATACCTTGGATCGGCCGAACTGGCTGCGGTATGTGCCTTATTGGGCCGCATGCCGACTCCGCAGGAATACCTCGATACCGTGGGCGATAAGCTGACGAAGAATTCCGAATCCATCTACAAATACCTTAATTTCGACCAGATGGCCGAATATGCGCACAAAAAGGTAATCCCCATCGCTGAACTGGCTGTTTAATCTAAGTTGGAATGACAGCCAGACAGGCAAGTCCATTGCAACCATGAACATCATGAAGGCCGCATATGCGGCCTTCATGATGTTCATGCGAACGAATAAACATGCGCCGAGTCAGACAAAGCGGTATACGAAGTATTGAGGATATGGACGATGAAAACAGCACTGCTTGGCTTATTGATGTTACTGGGAGCGAATACCGTGTATGCGGCCTGCGATGAATTGCATAATCACCAGTTTACGACGCTGCAAGGCGATAAATTCAACCTCTGCGATTACCAGGATAAACCCATACTGATTGTCAACACCGCCAGCAAATGCGGCTTTACCCCGCAATTCGAAAAGTTGGAATCCCTGTATAAGCACCATAAAGGCAAAGGCCTGCTGGTCGTCGGTTTCCCTTCCAACGATTTTCACCAGGAGCCGGGCGGCAACAAGGAGATCGGCGAGTTCTGCAAAAAAACCTATTCTGTGCTATTCCCCATGATGGCTAAAACCTCGGTAGTCGGCCCGAATG
>JAZKEL010000278.1:10698-11753 GCA_040387075.1 Pseudomonadota bacterium | reverse complement strand
CGCCCTGGTGGCGCAATCCGCCAGCGCCGCCGATGTGACGCTGCTCAACGTGTCCTACGATCCGACCCGCGAGCTGTACCAGGATTTCAACGCGGCCTTCGCCAAGCAATGGAAAGCCAAGACGGGCGACAACGTCACCGTCAAGGCTTCCCACGGCGGTTCCGGCAAACAGGCCCGTGGCATTATCGATGGCCTGGACGCAGACGTGGCGACACTGGCACTGGCGTACGACATCGATGCTATTTACGACAAGGCCAAGCTGATCCCGAAAGATTGGCAAAAGCGTTTACCAAGCAATAGTTCGCCTTATACATCGACCATCGTATTCCTGGTACGCAAAGGCAATCCCAAGAACATCAAGGATTGGGATGACCTAGTCAAGCCAGGCGTTTCCGTGATTACGCCTAACCCGAAGACTTCCGGCGGTGCCCGCTGGAATTACCTGGCAGCCTGGGCCTATGCACAGAAGCATGACGGCAATGACGAAGCGAAAACCAAGCAGTTCCTGAGCAAGTTGTACAAGAACGTACCCGTCCTTGACTCCGGTGCGCGTGGATCTACTACGACATTCGTTGAGCGCGGTATCGGTGATGTTGCCATCTCATGGGAAAACGAAGCGTTCCTGGCCTTGAAAGAACTCGGTCCGGACAAGTTTGAACTGGTGATCCCGTCAATCTCCATCCTGGCTGAGCCACCTGTCACGGTGATCGACAAGGTTGTGGACAAGCGCAAGACACGTGCCGTAGCGACTGCGTACCTTGAGTATCTGTACACAGAAGAAGGCCAGGAGATTGCAGCCAAGAACTACTATCGCCCACGCCTGGAATCTGTTGCCAAGAAATATGAAAAACAGTTCCCGAAAATCAACCTGGTCAATATCGACAGCGAGTTTGGCGGATGGACGAAGGCCCAGAAAACGCATTTCGCCGATGGCGGTACGTTTGATGAGATTTACAAGCCTTAATTAGTCATAGCTTTTAGCAGTGGTAGCAACCGGTGGGGCCGGATAGGCCTCACCGGATTAATGGGTAATGCAGGAGTATACAAATGACGAC
>JAZKEL010000278.1:0-10688 GCA_040387075.1 Pseudomonadota bacterium | reverse complement strand
CAGATAGACGGCATCAAGCAGGTATTGGCTAGTCACGGCATAGACCACATCAAGCACTGGTCAGGCCGCAAGGTCGGCGATGGCAAGAAAGTGATCCCGCAGGACACGGACATCATCGTGATGGTCACTGACTGGATCAGCCATAACTTCACACACAAGATCAAGCAGGCGGCATCCAAGCGTGGGTTGCGTATCGTTTACACCCCGAATGGCCCAGCCGCATTAAGTTCACGATTAGCGCGTATCGACATGGGTACGGTTACGGAGGCCGAGTGTCGATCAACCATCGATAGCACATCGTTCGTATCCCGTATTTTAGATTTACATATAGTCAGGCGTTGGTCTCTACCCAGTTAACCGTCAACGCCTAAACACCCTTTAGGAGTTCGTCATGGCAATTCACGCAATCAATGTCCGCAACCAGTTTCGCGGCCGCATCATCGAAATCGTTCCAGGTCCTGTCGTATCGGAAGTAGACGTCGAAACCGGTATCGGTATCGTTACTTCGGTCATTACCACACGCTCCATCAAGGAACTGGATCTGCAGATCGGCACGGAAGTGCTGACCCTAGTCAAAGCCACCGAAGTTTCAATCGCAAAAATTTGATAAAAAAAGGCCCGTACAACATTTCACATTGAAATGCGGTACGGGCTTTTTCAGTCAGGCATGCCTATTTCTGAGCCACTTCCGGTTCAGCCACAAAAATCTCAACGCGGCGGTTCTTGGCCATGTTGGCAGCATTGTCATTCGCCACCAAAGGCTCATGCGATCCACGGCCTGCTATGGAAATTCGCGCTGAAGAAATGCCGCGGTCAACTAGGTAATCGCGGGCACGGGCCGCACGATTGACTGACAAAGGGTCGTTGATGGCATCACTGCCTGAGCTGTCGGTGTGGCCGATGATGGTCACTTTGGTATTCGGGTTGGCATTCAGGCTGGTAGCAAATTTATCGAGCACAGGGCGGAAATCCGGGTTGATATCGGAACGGCCTTTATCAAAGGAGATATCGCTGGGGATATCCAGTTTCAGGCGATTGTCTTCGGTCTGGGTTACCGCTACCCCGGTGCCTGCCGTAGCCGCTTCCATGTCTGCCTTCTGTTGCTGCATGCGCTTGGACCACACATTGCCGCCGATGGCACCGGCACCTGCGCCTACTGCAGCACCGATGGCCGCACCCTTACCGCCGCCTGCAATGGCGCCCACTACCGCACCCACACCGGCGCCGATGCCGGCGCCCTTAGCAGTGCCTTTCTGCGTTTCTGACATGCTGGCACAGCCGGACACACCCAGTACCAGGGCTAGAGCGCTGACGGTCAATTTCGTTTTCATGAATTTTCTCCTTGATGGTTATTAGTTTGGTGAATTTTAGGAAGACATGCTCATGCTTAAGGCAGGCATATGCTGAATAAATTCAATGGAGATGCTACTTGGATTCACCTGCAACGGATGTAGGAGAAATTGAAGGTCAGCCCGAAGCTCGATGCTCAGACTCCCATATAAAAGGCCCTGCAACTTCGAGCGAAGCGACAGGGCCTAAAGACGACAATACTGGTTGGCTAGATTTTGCCGGATACCAGCCGTAGCAAAGATGCCTGTAACACGTCGATTTCGGCGTGCGTGTTATAAAACGCCAGCGACGGCCGTACCGTGGTTTCCACACCGAACCGGCGCAGTATAGGCTGCGCGCAATGGTGGCCGGAACGCACGGCAATGCCGTCTTTATTCAACGCGGCGCCAACTTCTTCGCTCTTGAAACCGTGCAGGCTGAATGAAAGCACGCTGGCTTTCTCCCTGGCAGTGCCGATCAGGCGCAAGCCAGGCACCCTTAATAAAGACTCGGTACCGTATTCCAGCAGTTCATGCTCATAGCGGGCGATGTTTTCCATGCCGATACGGCCGACATAGTCCAGCGCCGCGCCCATGCCAACCGCATCTGCAATATTGCCGGTACCCGCCTCGAACTTGGCCGGCGCTTCGTGGTACACCGTCTTATCGAACGTGACATCCTGGATCATATTGCCGCCTCCCTGCCAGGCAGGCATATCGTCGAGCACTTCCTGCTTGCCGTAGAGCGCGCCTATGCCGGTCGGGCCGAACACCTTATGCCCGGAAAATACCAGGAAATCGGGATCCAGCGCCTGCACGTCAACCCGCATGTGCGACACGGATTGCGCCGCATCCAGCAGTACTTTAGCGCCAACGCGATGTGCCATGGCGATCATTTCCTGCGCAGGCGTTACCGTGCCCAGGGCATTGGAAACCTGGGTGAATGACACCAGTTTAGTCCTCGATGTAAGCAACTTCTGGTACTCATCCAGGCGTACCTGGCCGGAATCATCCACGGGGGCCACGCGTAACTTGGCGCCTGTTTCCAGGCACAGCTGCTGCCACGGCACGATATTGGCATGGTGCTCCAGGTTCGTGATGACGATTTCATCGCCGTCGCGCAAGTGCTTCTTGCCCCAGGTCTTGGCCACCAGGTTGATGGCTTCCGTGGTACCGCGCACGAACACGATATTGTCGACGGAGGGCGCATTGATGAAATGCCGCACTTTTTCGCGCGCACCCTCATAAGCATCCGTAGCACGGGCCGCCAGTTCATGCGCAGCACGATGGATGTTGGAATTCTCGTGCTGGTAGAAATAGGAAATCCTGTCGATCACGCATTGCGGCTTCTGGGTCGTCGCCGCGTTATCCAGCCATATCAGCGAGCGCCCGTTCACCTGCTCGCTGAGGATAGGGAAATCCCTGCGGATCAGGTTGGCATCGAAAGGCGGATGCGCGGAAGAGGCGATCGTGCTGCTGGAAGCCGGTGTCCCCGGATATGATGCACCGGGGACAGATACCGGCACCGATGCCACTCCCCTGGGATCCACATGCGGTACTGGCCCCTGCTCCTGCAGGAAATAAAAGCCATGCCCGGCAGGCGCAGCGGATGCAGGTGCCACGGACATAGGCGAAGAGCCGCTGGCACCGCTATGCGGTACGTGGGTGCCGGACGAGCCTGGAAAACCTTGCAGTTCCGGCACCTGGGGGATGTCGATGCCGCCGAACAACTGGCTGACATCGAGCAGGCTGGCGCCCTGTCCGTATGGCAGGCCCGGCGCATACTCGAGCTGCAGGGCATGCAGTCCACCGATATGGTTTTCGCCTTGTTTGGCATACCCAGGGTAATTATTAGTGGAGGCACCGGGCAGCTCTGCCGTCGGTGGCAATGCGGGTGGGATAAGCCCGTGCACATCGCCCACGCCGGGATTCACAGCATGAGTAAGCGAAGCCGTGGAAGGAAATTCAGGCGTGGCAGGCACGCCAGCAAACCCGGCCAGCGTAGATGGATCGGGAAAGCCCTCGGCGTATATCTCGTTGACGATACGGGAAAGCGCTGCCACATCAAGATGCCCGCCTTCGCTGGCCTGGCGGCCGATTGCCAGCCCAGCCGCCATCCTGGGATGCTCTCCAGGCAGCGAAGCCAGGATGGCCTCCGGTTCGAACGAGGCAAGATCGCCCAAATTGGGTGAAAGCTTACTTGTAGTCATAGTAGTTGCCTACGTCAACGTTCTCCAGCACGGCAATGGCATCTTCGGTCAATACCGCAAGTGAGCAATACAACGACACCAGGTAGGATGCGATCGCCTTATGGTTGATGCCCATGAAGCGCACCGACAGGCCCATGGTCTGCTGGCCGGGAAGATTAGGCTGGTAAAGCCCGACCACGCCCTGGCGGCTTTCACCGGTGCGCAACAACAGGATATTGGTCTTGCCCTTGGTCACGCGCAGCTTGTCGCAAGGAATCAGCGGAATGCCGCGCCATGTCAGGAACTGGGAACCGAACAGGGCCACTGTCGGTGGTGGCACGCCACGACGTGTGCATTCGCGGCCGAATGCGGCAATCGCCTGCGGGTGGGCCAGGAAAAATGCGGGCTCTTTCCAAACTTTGGAAATAAGCTCGTCCAGGTCATCCGGTGTCGGTGAACCGGTACGCGATTTTACTTTCTGAGAATCGACCACATTATTCAGCAGGCCGTATTCCTTGTTGTTGATCAACTCGCTTTCCTGGCGCTCCTTGACGGTTTCTATGGTCAGGCGCAATTGTTCCTTGATCTGGTTATGCGGGCTGCTGTAGAGGTCCGATACGCGGGTATGCACGTCCACCACGGTATTGACGGCATTCAGCACGTACTCACGGCCCCATTCTTCATAATCGACAAAGGTCGCCGGCAATTCGCGCTCATCCTTGGCGGAGCAATCCACTTCGATGGCATTGGGGTCCTTGGCACGGTTCACGCGGTAGATACCTGCCTCCACCGGTACCCATTGCAATAGGTGCACCAGCCAGCGTGGTGTAATGGTGCTGAGCATGGGCACGGTCTTGGTGGCATTCGCCAGCGTCCTTGCTGCTACATCCCCTAGTGCGGTTTGTCCTTGATGAATATCGGCCATTTAAATCTCCTAATTATTGAAATGTTGAATCTACGGTTGGGTTGAATATATTGGGTTGAATATAGCGTTCGCTGATCTGGTTCTTTATCTATTGCATTTCATTGATGTTAAAACGTACTAATGACGCTGTGAATGTTCACTCGGCACATCACCGGGGTGGATACCGTTATGATGGACGGATGTCGCCGCCTGCATTTGCGCCTGGGTGATATTGCTGCCGGCAGGCACGCTGTTGGTAAGCCATACATTGCCCCCAATGACCGAGCCCTGGCCGATGGTAATGCGGCCGAGCACCGTGGCGCCTGCGTAAATCACCACATCGTCTTCAACCACGGGGTGGCGCGCGGTACCCTTGATGAGGTTGCCCTGCTCATCCGTGGGGAAACGCTTGGCTCCCAGTGTGACTGCCTGGTAGATGCGTACGTGCCGCCCGATGATACTGGTCTCACCGATCACCACACCGGTGCCGTGATCGATAAAAAAACTTTCGCCGATTTGCGCACCCGGATGGATATCGATACCCGTGGCAGAATGCGCAATCTCGGAAATCATCCGCGCGATCAAGGGCAAGCCCAGCGTGTGCAGCACATGCGCAAGCCGGTAATGGATGATGGCCATGATGCCGGGATAGCACACCAGCACCTCATCGACGCTCCTGGCTGCCGGGTCGCCTTCGTAGGCCGCACGGATATCGGTATCCAGCAAGATGCGGATTGTAGGTAAACGGGCGGCAAATTGCCGTGCAATTTCTAATGCATGCGTTGCCGAATCGAGGGGGAGTAGCGATGCATTGGCCAGGGCATCCTCTAATTTATCTGACTGTGCATCCTGGTTACTTGCTACATCGCTGGCAAAATTGAGCTCCAGCCTCACCTGGGCAATAAGGTCGCGCAAAGCGACATCCAGCGTATGCCCGACGAAATAATCCAGCCCTTCTTCCTTCAGGTCCGATAATCCCAGCCGGTTGGGAAAAAGGGCGGCTCCGAGGCCATCGACAATACCTTGCAGCACTTTGCGCGACGGCAACTTGGGCGGTTTGTCCCGTCGTTTGCGGTGTTCAAGCGAAGCAAGCCGCAAATCGCGCAGCTCTTCAACGATACGGCCGATACCTAAATCGGTGCCTATGGAATATTCTGCCATTCTATTGATCACTCATAGAAGTTTGACTAAGTTTAGTGACATCTTGAATTCACTAATTAAGGTATTACCATGCACTTGAAACCTGAATCTAAGTTCGATTATGAACAATTTGAATTTAAATCAAATACAAATCAATAACTTAAATTATTAGTTAACAGAACTTCAAGCGCAAAAAAAGCCAGCTGTCTTTACGACGGCTGGCTTCCGGTTGTCCGGTCAGCTAGATACTAATGGCAGCGGTATTTAATTATTGTTAAGCACTTCGCATGTCTTGCTAGTCAATTCATTATTACTCAATATACAGGAGTGAATCCAGTAAAAAAAGCCGGAACTCTAGAGTGCGTGAGTTATTTTTCTAGCGCCAGATGATATATGAATATTTTATATATTTATACGATTTTTTTATATACATCCACAATATTTATATATTAAATATAAATATACATATTTAATTATATTCTTTTACATTATTAGATAATAAACTTAAAGTAGCGCCAGAAAAATCTTCGTAGCAGTTCAACTACAAAAAAATAAAAGGGCAATCATGTTTAAACCAGTTGTGAAACTAGTATTTATATCGGGGCTGTTGTTATCGGCGAATGCGCTTGCCGATACGCAATTATTGAATGTTTCGTATGACGTCACACGTGAATTTTACAAAGACTTCAATCCTGCCTTTACCAAATTCTGGAAAGAAAAAACTGGGGAAACCGTCACCATCAACCAGTCGCATGGCGGCTCCAGCAAGCAGGCACGGTCTGTAGTGGATGGCCTGGAAGCAGACATCATCACCATGAATCAGGCACCGGATATCGATATCCTGTACGAACGCGCAAAGCTGATCCCGAAAGACTGGCAGAAACGCCTGCCTAACGAAAGCTCGCCGACGAATTCCACGACGGTGTTCCTGGTGCGCAAAGGCAACCCCAAGAAAATCAAGGATTGGGACGATTTGATCAAGCCCGGCATTTCAGTAGTGATCGCCAATCCCAAGACGTCCGGCAATGGCAAATACAGCTATTTGGCAGCATGGGGATATGTAGTGAAAAAAGGCGGCGATGAAGCCAAGGCCAAGGAGTTTGTAACCAAGCTATTCAAGAATGTCCCCGTGCTGGATACCGGCGGACGTGGCGCCACTACCACGTTTGCGCAGCGCGGTATCGGCGACGCACTGCTGACATTCGAAAACGAAGTCAACCTGATCAAGAAAGAGTTGGGCGACCAGTTCGACGTGGTATATCCATCTTCCAGCATACTGGCCGAGAACCCGATAGCGCTGGTCGATAAGTATGTAGACAAGCATAAGACCCGTGTCGTCGCACAAGCTTACCTGGATTTCCATTTTTCCGAAGCTGGCCAGGAGATCGCCGTGCAACATTACCTGCGCCCAAGCGTCGACAAGGTCGTCGCCAGGCATAAAGCGGATTTCAAGCAACTTGATCTATTCACCGTCGATGAAGTCTTTGGCGGATGGGCAAAAGCCAATAAAACACATTTCGCCGATGGCGGCGTGTTCGACCAGATTTACGCCCGATAACATTGGCCAAACCCAGTTAAATATAAGCACCAGGAGTAGTTCATGTCCGATACGAACGCTGTCCCCGCCACGTTGGCAACGAATCACGTAGAACAGTTGCGCCTGCAACTCAAGGAATCGTTGCAACTCGACCTGGACGAATATGGACTGGCCGAACAGTCCACCGGTGAATTCAACAGCACCTTCCTGGGTGTGCGCCTGAATAGCGCCTTCCAGCCTATCTACGATAGTGAAGCGGGGGAACTGTACGGTCATGAAGCGTTACTGCGGCCATCTCTGGGCGGCGAATTGGCCAGCACCCCGCAGTTTGCCTTCAGCTATGCAGAGCAGGCAGGCAAGCTGGTCCAGTTCGACCGGGTCAGCAGGACATTGCATGTACTGAATTTCCGCCAGATCTATGCCGAGAACGGCCTACTCTTCCTCAATGTGCATCCGAAGTTACTGATCTCGGTCAACGCCCACGGTAAGGTATTCGAACGCATCCTGCACGCCAATTCGGTCCCCACGGAACGCGTGGTCATCGAGATCCAGGAAGGGCTGGTGGAGCAGGACAAGCAACTCACCGAAGCCATCGACAATTACCGCGACCGCGGTTACCGCATCGCCATCGACAATTTCGGCAGTACACATTCGCATATCGACCGCCTGTGGAAATTCAGCCCGGATTTCGTGAAGCTGGATTTAGGGCTGATACAGAAAGCGGAAGGCAACCAGCGTGTCCGTAAACTGCTGCCGGGACTGATCAAGATCATTCGCGACCTGGGTGCGCAGCCGGTCATTACAGGCATAGAAAACCAGGCACAACTGGATATCGCCGTTGAAACCGGTAGCGGCCTACTACAAGGCAATTATCTCGGGAAACCGGCGATTGCCAAGGATCTGCAACCGTCCAGGGCATTCAAGCCTAGCATCCGGGTTGCTGCCTGATTAAAGATAAAAAGTAAAGATAACCATAAAACCCAATACTGTTATATCAATATACAAATTCAGTATTTTTAAGTTATAACAACCTCTGCTACATTAGCACCCGCTTCCAACTACCATAACGACCATGGCTAAATCTAAAAGAAAACATAACAACGTATTGCCTGGTTTCAACCTGTCGCTGGGGTATACGCTGCTATACCTGAGCCTGATCGTACTGATCCCGCTTTCGGCTGCATTCCTTAAAACTACCGAATTGAGCTTCGACCAGTTCTGGTCAGCTGTCACGGCGCCTCGCGTGGTAGCGACCTACAAATTGACATTCGGCGCATCGTTCCTGGGTGCGATCATCAATGCCGTATTCGGGCTGCTGACCGCCTGGGTGCTGACACGCTACACCTTTCCCGGCAAACGCCTGGTGGATGCGCTGGTCGACCTGCCATTCGCCCTGCCGACCGCGGTGGCAGGTATCGCCTTGACCGCTATCTATGCACCGAACGGCTGGATAGGCAGCCTGCTGGCACCGCACGATATCAAGGTGGCATTCACCCCGCTGGGCGTCGTGATTGCGTTGACGTTCATCGGCTTGCCGTTCGTAGTGCGCACGGTGCAGCCGGTGCTGGAAGACCTGGAGGCTGAAACCGAGGAAGCCGCCGCCAGCCTGGGTGCAAACCGCTGGCAGACCTTCAGCAAGATCATCTTGCCCGCCATCTGGCCTGCCCTGCTGACCGGCTTTTCCCTGGCATTTGCCCGCGCCATCGGTGAATACGGCTCGGTGATCTTCATTGCCGGCAATATGCCCATGGTGTCCGAGATCACGCCGCTGATCATCATCACCAAGCTCGAGCAATACGATTACGCCGGCGCTACGGCCGTGGCCGTGGTCATGCTGGTCATCTCCTTCCTGCTGCTGTTCGCCATCAACGGCCTGCAGTGGTGGACGGCACGCCGCAATTCGGCATCGCATTAAGAAAGAATTCATCCATGTCGACCACCGTCACCACATCGCAATTCAGCAGTTACAAAAGCAAGGTAGCGCGTAGCCGTGCCACCTCAGAGCCTCTCTGGGTACGCTGGCTACTGATAGGCATCGCCATCGCCTTCCTCAGCCTGTTCCTGTTCATCCCGCTGGCAGCGGTATTTGCCGAGGCATTCCGCAAGGGCTTCGATGTCTATATCGCCGCCATCACTGAGGAAGACGCGTTATCCTCCATGAAGCTGACGCTGATCGCAGCGGCGATTGCCGTCCCCCTCAACCTGGTATTCGGTGTGGCGGCAGCGTGGGCAATCGCCAAGTTCGAGTTTCGCGGCAAAAGCATACTGATCACGCTGATCGACCTGCCGTTCGCGGTATCGCCCGTCATCGCCGGCCTGATCTACGTGCTGATTTTCGGCCTGCAGGGCTGGTTCGGCAGCTGGCTTTCGGACCATGACTTTAAAGTCATCTTTGCTATTCCCGGCATCGTACTTGCCACTATCTTCGTCACCTTCCCGTTCGTGGCACGCGAACTGATCCCGCTGATGCAGGCCCAAGGCAAGGAGGAGGAGGAAGCTGCGCTGGTACTCGGTGCTTCCGGCTGGCAGATCTTGTGGCGCATTACTTTACCGAATGTAAAGTGGGGATTGCTGTACGGCGTTATCCTGACCAATGCGCGCGCCATGGGCGAGTTCGGCGCGGTATCGGTGGTATCCGGCCATATCCGCGGCCTCACCAATACCATGCCGTTGCATGTGGAGATACTGTACAACGAATATAACTATGCCGCCGCCTTTGCCGTCGCGTCGTTGCTGGCATTCCTGGCGCTGATCACGCTGGCATTGAAGACATTCATCGAATGGCAGGCAGCACGTGCAGCCATCGAGACCGAAAAAGACTCCGAAGAGTAACTAGAGAAAAACTGTTAAGGCAACCACCATGAGCATCGAGATACGCAATATCAGAAAAACCTTCGGCAAGTTCACTGCCCTGCAGGACATCACGCTGGATGTGCCCAGCGGCGAGCTGGTCGCCCTGCTCGGCCCTTCCGGTTGCGGCAAGACGTCACTGCTGAGGATTATCGCCGGCCTGGAGACACCCGACAACGGCAGTATCTATTTTCATGGCGAAGACACCACAGAGCGTGATGTGCGCGAGCGCCAGGTCGGCTTCGTGTTCCAGCACTATGCGCTGTTCCGCCACATGACGGTGTTCGAGAACGTCGCCTTTGGTTTACGCGTACGCAACAAGAAGACCCGGCCGACCGATGCCGAGATCCACCGGCGCGTGCACGAACTGCTCGACCTGGTACAACTGGACTGGCTGGCGGACCGCTACCCGCCGCAGCTTTCCGGCGGTCAGCGCCAGCGTATCGCATTAGCACGTGCCCTGGCGGTAGAGCCTAAGGTATTGCTATTGGACGAACCGTTCGGTGCGCTGGACGCCAAGGTACGCAAGGACTTACGCCGCTGGCTGCGCCGCCTGCACGACGAGTTGCATATCACCAGCGTATTCGTCACGCATGACCAGGAAGAAGCGCTGGAGGTGGCCGACCGCATCGTGGTCATGAACCACGGCCAAGTAGAGCAAATCGGCACGCCGCAGGAAGTCTATGACAAACCGGCCACGCCCTTCGTCTATAAATTCCTCGGCAACGTCAACCTGTTCC
>JAZKEL010000277.1:0-1936 GCA_040387075.1 Pseudomonadota bacterium | reverse complement strand
AGGACGAAATGATTGCAACGCTTTCTGCCTCCCTCGCTATTGTCTCCCTCCCCAATGAGGGGGAGGGCTGGGGAGGAGGTGAACAGCCTCAAGCCTCACCGAGCGTTTCCAACACCTTACCCTCACCCCAGCCCTCTCCCTTAAAGGGCGAGGGAGCTAGTGAAGATAAGCCTTGCAGCCCGGTGTTAAGCCAGATAGAGCCGACGGAGGGACAGATCAAGGTGGTCTACCGCCAGGCCGGGGATAAATACCTGCTGGTCGAATACGGCGAGCTGGTGCTCGACCTTAACCTGCGCTTCCGTGTGCATGCTCTGATGCAGTGGCTTCAGCAACAAGGTATCGAAGGCATATTGAACCTCACGCCCGGTATACGCTCGCTGCAGGTGCATTACGAAAGCAAGGTGCTTTCAGTCCATGCATTACTTGAAATCCTGCACCGCGCCGAACAGGCACTGCCTGCCATTGAAGACATGGAAGTGCCCACGCGTATCGTGCACCTGCCCTTGTCGTGGAGCGATGTCGCCACCCAGCTGGCCATCGAGAAATACATGCAGTCGGTGCGCAAGGACGCGCCCTGGTGCGACACGGCATCCGGCAATGCCAGCAATATCGAATTCATCCGCCGCATCAACGGGCTGGACAGCATAGAAGATGTCAAAAAGATCGTGTTCGACGCGAGCTACCTGACGCTGGGGCTGGGCGACGTTTACCTCGGTGCCCCCGTTGCCACGCCGGTCGATCCGCGGCATCGCCTGGTCACAACCAAGTACAACCCGGCACGCACCTGGACGCCCGAGAATGCTGTCGGCATCGGCGGTGCGTATATGTGCGTCTACGGCATGGAAGGCCCGGGCGGTTACCAGTTCGTCGGCCGCACCATCCAGATGTGGAACCGCTGGGGTGCGTTTAAACAGGATCAAGCCAGCGACTTTAAGGATGGCAAACCCTGGCTGCTACGCTTCTTCGACCAGATTCGTTTTTACCCGGTCTCTGCGGAAGAACTGTTGCAGATGCGCGAGGATTTCCCGCGCGGCAAATTCAAGCTAAAAATCGAGGAACAAACCTTCCGCCTCAAGGATTACAACCAGTTCCTGGGCAATGAAGCGGAATCCATCACGGCGTTCAAAACCAATCAGCAGGCCGCGTTCGATGCCGAGCGCGAACGCTGGATCGCCAGCGGCCAGGCCAATTACAGCAACGAATCCGAGCTGGTGCCCGCAGACACAGACGAGCTGGTGCTATCCGAAAATAGCCGCGCCGTTGCATCGCATGTTGCAGGCAACCTGTGGCAGGTGAAGGTGAAGGAGGGTGACACGGTGGTCGAGGGCGATGCGGTAGTGATCGTGGAGTCCATGAAGATGGAGATCACCGTGCCGTCCCCGATCAGCGGGAAAGTCAGCCAAGTGCTCTGCCAGGAAGGCAGTTCAGTCGCTGCCGGGCAAATCCTTATTGTCATAGAAACGGATCAGGCATCATGAGTACACAACGATCGAACGCAGGCATCCCCAGTCTTGAAATTGCCAATCTGCGCAAGTTATACCGGAACGGTGAGTGGACACCGCGTGCGTTGATCGAGCAACTGGATGCCTACATCGGCAACGAAGATACTGGCCATATCTGGATACGCCGGCTGACCCTGGATGAAATGCTGGTGTATGCAAACAGGCTGGAAGGTCGGGACCCGGCCAGCCTGCCGTTGTACGGCATTCCGTTTGCTATCAAGGATAACATCGACCTGGCCGGCATCCCGACGACGGCCGCCTGCCCAGAGTTCGCCTATACACCTGAAAAAAGTGCGACCGTGGTGCAGAAGTTGATCGATGCCGGGGCGATCCCTGTCGGCAAGACCAACCTCGACCAGTTTGCCACCGGCCTGGTGGGTACGCGCTCGCCTTACGGCGAATGCCAGAACAGCTTCGATCCGGAATATATCTCG
>JAZKEL010000276.1:2794-3499 GCA_040387075.1 Pseudomonadota bacterium | reverse complement strand
TGATTAAAAAAATTCTTATTGCCAATCGTGGTGAAATTGCAGTGCGTATCGTACGTGCCTGCTCAGAAATGGGGATCAAGTCAGTCGCCATTTATTCGGATGCAGACCGTCATGCCTTACATGTGAAGAAAGCCGACGAAGCTTATAACATAGGCTCCGATCCCGTTATTGGTTACCTGAATGCCCATAATATAGTGAACCTTGCAGTCGCCTCCGGTTGCGACGCACTGCACCCGGGCTATGGCTTCCTCTCTGAAAATCCTGAACTTGCCGAGATCTGCTCGCGTCGCGGCATCAAGTTTATCGGCCCAAATTCAAAAGTAATCCGCCAGATGGGCGACAAGATCCAGGCGCGTAACGCCATGGTGAAGGCCGGCATTCCCTGTACACCTGGCAGCAACGGCAACCTTGCCAACCTGGAAGAAGCCGTAACGCTTGCCAAAAAGA
The DNA here is from genome assembly GCA_040387075.1 of Pseudomonadota bacterium. Classification (GTDB taxonomy): domain Bacteria; phylum Pseudomonadota; class Gammaproteobacteria; order Burkholderiales; family Methylophilaceae; genus DATHXC01. The sequence goes on along the minus strand of JAZKEL010000276.1, from coordinate 3,052 downwards.
TAGGCTACCCGGTCATGCTCAAGGCCACTAATGGCGGCGGCGGACGCGGCATACGCCGCTGCAACGACGAAAAAGACCTACTGGGCAATTACGACCGCGTCATTTCGGAAGCCAGTAAGGCATTCGGCAAGCCGGAAGTGTTCCTGGAAAAATGCGTGGTCAATCCACGCCATATCGAAGTGCAGATACTGGGCGACAGCCAGGGCAATGTCATCCACCTGTTTGAACGCGATTGTTCCATCCAGCGCCGCAACCAGA
>JAZKEL010000276.1:0-2784 GCA_040387075.1 Pseudomonadota bacterium | reverse complement strand
CGGGTTGGCCGTGAAGGCCGCCAAAGCGGTCGGGTATGAGAATGCCGGCACTGTCGAGTTCCTGCTGGATTCCGATAACACCTTCTACTTCATGGAAATGAATACCCGCCTGCAGGTCGAGCATACGGTCACCGAACAGATCACCGGCATCGATATCGTGCAGGAACAGATACGCATCGCCGACGGCAAGCCGCTGCAGTATAAGCAGTCGGATGTGCACTACCGCGGTTTCGCCATGGAATTCCGCATCAATGCAGAAGACCCCAAAAACGATTTCCTGCCGAGCTTCGGCAAGATCACGCGTTACTACGCGCCCGGCGGCCCTGGCGTGCGCATGGATGCGGCGATGTACAGCGGCTACATGATCCCGCCTTATTACGACTCCATGTGCGCCAAGCTTACGGTTTGGGCATTGACTTGGGAAAGCGTCATCGAGCGTGGCCGGCGTGCCCTGAATGATATGGTGGTATACGGCGTGAAAACGACGATTCCCTATTACCAGGAAATCCTTAAGCACCCCGATTTCAGGAGCGGCGAGTTCGACACCAGTTTTGTCGAATCGCATCCTGAACTGATCAATTATGCTACCGAGTTTCCACGTGAGCTGATCGCCGCTGCCATATCGGCTGCGATAGCGGCACACGAAGGTATCTAGCACCAGGGCATTTAATTTTAATTAACATTAAAGCGATAAATTAAAAAAATGGCAAAAGTATTTGTTTCTGAAATGGTTTTAAGAGATGGTCACCAATCTGTGATTGCCACGCGCATGCGCACAGACGATATGCTGCCCATCTGCAGCAAGCTGGACGATATCAACTTCTGGTCGCTGGAAGCATGGGGCGGCGCCACATTCGATGCCTGTGTGCGTTACCTGAAAGAAGACCCATGGGAGCGCCTGAAAAAGCTGCGTAAAGCATTACCGAATAGCCGCATCCAGATGCTGCTACGCGGTCAGAACCTGCTCGGATATCGCCACTACTCTGACGATGTCGTACGGGCGTTTGTCAAGAAATCTGCCGACAACGGCGTGGATGTATTCCGCATTTTCGATGCCATGAACGACCTGCGTAACCTGCGCACTTCGATTGAATCCGTCAAGAAAATGGGCAAACATGCCGAAGGTACCATCAGCTACACCACCAGCCCTGTACACGGCATCCCCTATTTTGTAGCGTTGGCCAAGGAATTGGAGTCCTTCGGTTGCGACACCATCGCCATTAAAGACATGGCTAGCCTGTTAACGCCCCAGGTCGCGGGCGATTTGGTTAAAGCCCTGCGCGAGGCTACCAGCCTGCCTATCCACCTGCATCCCCATGCGACTTCGGGATTGGCCAGCATGTCCATATTGCGTGCGGTAGACAATGGCGTGGCCATCGTCGATGGCGTGATTTCGCCATTCGGTGAAGGTGCCAGCCTGCCGAGTACAGAAAGTATCGTTGCATCCCTGCAAGGCACGGAATTCGATACCGGGCTGGATTTAGGCAAGCTGCAGGAAGTGGCCGCCTATTTCCGCGAGGTCCGCAAGAAATACTGGCAGTTCGAGAGCGACTTCACCGGGGTCGATACGCGTGTCCTAGTCAACCAGGTGCCGGGCGGCATGATTTCCAACCTGTCCAACCAGCTTAAAGAGCAAGGTGCGCTTAACCGCATGGATGAAGTGCTGGCTGAGATTCCACGTGTCCGCAAAGACCTGGGATACCCGCCCCTTGTTACACCAACCTCTCAGATCGTCGGTACGCAAGCCGTCCTTAACGTAATGACGGGTGCGCGTTACAAATCCATCACCAATGAAGTCAAGAACTACTTCCTCGGCCAGTACGGCCAGGCGCCGGCACCTGTGGACGCAGACATCAAGAACCTGGCGGTTGGGGATGCCGAAGTGATCGAATGCCGTCCAGCCGACCTGCTGGAAGACGAGATGGAGAAGTTAAAGCTCGACTCCGAGGGTTTGGCCAAATCGGAAGAGGATATCCTGACCTTCGCCATGTTCCCTGACCTGGCAAAAACCTTCCTGCAGGAGCGCAACGCAGGCACGCTCAAGCCAGACCCGCTACTGGCAAAAGAAGCGGTCACGGCGAGCACGCCACGTTATGCAGCCAATGAATTCAATGTGACCCTGCACGGCGAGACGTTCCATATCAAGCTGACCGGAAGCGGTCACCGCGGAGAGGAACAACGCCCATTCTACGTGTCGGTAGATGGCGTGGCTGAAGAGGTGGTAGTGGAAACGCTCAACGAGATTGAAGTATCACGCGGCAAAGGTGGGGAAAAGAAAAAATCCAGCAGCAGCGGCAATACCGCCAGCGGCCGCCCACGCCCTTCCCATGAAGGCTGTGTCACCACTGCCATGCCGGGTAGCATCGTGGATGTGAAGGTAAAGGCCGGCGACAAAGTGACTGCGGGCGACGCTGTGCTGGTGATCGAAGCAATGAAGATGGAAAATGAGATACAGGCGCCGATTACAGGCGTTGTCATTGCCGTGCACGTGAAAAAGGGCGATACGGTTACCCCGGACGAATCGTTACTGGAAATCCAGCCGGAGTAATTGCGCATGTGCAGTTAACCGAAACAGAAGCCGGCAGTAGGATATCTCTCTGCCGGCTTTTTCAATTTAGCCAGGCACCCACCTCAGCAATCTATGACACAACATGAACTCATCCTCGCCTCTTCTTCTCCTTACCGGCGGGAATTGCTGTCACGGCTGAATCTCGCATTTACGGTAGTATCCCCGGATATCGATGAAACGGCACTTCCAAGCGAAGCTCCCCAAGCAACCGCATT
>JAZKEL010000275.1:524-4937 GCA_040387075.1 Pseudomonadota bacterium | reverse complement strand
ATGGTCGCCAGCGTTATCCTGGTCATCATCGTCGAACTGCTGAACTCATCCATCGAAGCCACGGTAGACCGAATTTCGCTGGAGAATCATTCGCTGGCAAAACGTGCCAAGGATATCGGCAGTGCCGCCGTGCTGATCAGCCTGGTGAATATGGCGATCGTCTGGGCGCTGGTGCTGTTCAGCTGAAAAACGTCTGTTAACGGCTCAGTGCAAGCTCAGGGTAAAAAGGGCATTGAGAGGAAACGCAGCCCGAACGTCATCCACTGTTCATCGCCGCTATTGGCGAAGCGGTTGCCGTAAGTGGTATCGAACTGCACGCGATTGGGGATTATCCAGTAACGCAGGCCCACCTGGTGGAACGCGCGCGATCCGCTTTCGCCGTACATTTCCGCAATCAGGTAGGTGCTTTCACTGAGCTGTGCCTCGGCGCCTACGCCCCATGTGGCGCGGTTGACCTGGTCCGCCTTGCTGTGGATGGCGCCCAGATTGGTGTGCAGCAGGAATTTGTCATCCCGCATTGAGAATGTCACCGGGACATAAAAATAGGCATCCCCTATAAGATCGTCACGCGTACTTTCCCTTGGTTGCTGCACGTGGCCCACCACCAGCCCGATGCCATAACCGTTGGTTTCCAGTTTGCGTAGCAGTGTCTTGGCTTGCAATAGCGTATCCGTCTTATGCGTTTCACTGTTGTCACGCGTGACCGCTCCACCGTAAGTTATCTCGAAATTCTCGCCGAAATTGCAACCTGGCAATGCCCAGAATTCGCTGGAACCCCTGTTTACCTTGGTCCACGATTCCAGCTGGCAGCTTTTCGGGTCGACGATGCGTGCGTCATCGGTCACCATGGGGCGGGCGCAATACCCTTGCAGCGGCAGCGCTATTAGAATCAGTATGGAAATCAGTGGTATCAGTTTCATGGGAGTGTCTTCAGGGAGTCGTCTGATGATAATGTATTTTTATGACGGTAACGTTGCATTCATATAACCGTCACATAGCGCCTGTATCTTGAGCCGGAATTGCTTGCGGCAGCATAAAGCCAGCTTAAAGAACCAGCTCAAAGAAAGGGTGCTGTAATGAAAATCCTGTTCATCTCCGACGTCTATTTCCCGCGCATAAATGGGGTGTCCACTTCCATCCGCACCTTCGTCAAACAGTTGCAGGAGCTCGGCCATACGGTTCACCTGATCGCACCGGACTACGGCATCGCAACGGAAGACGAAGCCTGGATACGCCGCATCCCGGCACGCAGCATTTATTTCGACCCGGAAGACAAGCTGATGAAGTACGGCGTCGCGCTGGACACGCTGGGCGAACATCAATACGCCATTCGTGGCCCATTACCTTGGCCTGAAATTAGCCCATCTGCTGAATGTGCCCTGCATCGAGACCTACCATACCTTTTTCGAGGATTACCTGCACCATTACCTGCCGTGGCTGCCGGTGTCGTTCGCCAAATGGTATGCACGCTGGTTGTCCAGGCGCCAGTGCAATGCCGTCAATGCCATCGTCGCACCCTCGCAGCCCATGCTGGATGTGCTACGGAAGTACGGCGTGAAAACGCCGGCCGAGGTGATCGCCACCGGCTTGCAACAGCACAGCTTTGCACCTGCTGACGGCGCCGCTTTCCGTGCCAAGTACGGCATTGCAGCCAGTCGCCCGGTGGCTTTGTTCGTTGGACGCGTGGCGTTCGAGAAAAATATTGCGTTCCTGTTGCGTATGGCGGTCGAACTGCGCCGCAAGCAAACTGACGTGCTGCTGGTGGTTGCCGGGGAAGGCCCGGCGGAAGCCAGCCTCAAAGCCTTGGCAAAACAATTGAACCTGCAGGACAACATCCAGTTCATCGGCTACCTGGATCGCAATACCGAACTCAATGCGTGTTACCAGATGGCGGATGTGTTTGTTTTCGCGTCCACTACCGAAACGCAGGGGCTGGTATTACTGGAAGCCATGGCGCAAGGTACGCCGGTGGTGGCGATCGCTGAACTCGGCACCAAATCGATACTGATCGAAGGTGAGGGTGCCTTGATCGCGCCGGAGAATGAAGCGGCATTTGCACAGAAGGTGTATAGCGTTTTAAGCAATGCCGACCTGCGCATCCAGCTGGGCGAAGCCGGCAGGAACTACGCCATGAAGCGCTGGACATCGCGCACCCAGGCCGAGCGCATGGTTCAGTTCTACAAGCAGGTTGCCGTCAGCCAGCCGGGAGCAAGCCTGTTACCAGCCGTAGCCCACGGTAAACATTAAGATAGCGTCTTCTTTCTTGCGATTCTGCGAGGGCGAGCTATCGCGATTGTAGTTCAACTGGGCAGAGGCATTCATGTTGAACACCAGCGGGAAGCGCAAGCCGGTCTTGGAATAGAACAGGAAATGGTTCTCTTCCTGGAAACCGACCAAGGTTTCATTTTCATGGAAAAACTTGACCTTGCCGCTGAACAGCGTCTGGTCGTATTTCACCGCCCAGCGTGCACCTGGGTATTCGTCATCCGTGTCCACGTAAAAATCCTCACGTATATAGTTGAAACCGCCTTCCAGTGCCAGGTTGCGATTGGGCGTTTCAAAAATCTGGTAACCGGTACCCACACCGATCACGCTACGCAGGCGGATTTCGCGGAACCTGTCCATTTCATGCGTGGTATTTACGTATGAATACCATTTAGGCGTAAAAAAGTGATCGTACTTGCCATAGCCGCGGCTATTGAATTGGGTTGTATTATCGCGATCTTCCGTGCGCCTGAATGCACCGCCCAGCGTGAACCGATTCTTGAGGGTACGCGCGATGGTTTCACCATCAAAGTACATGTATTTGTTATCGTTATTGCCCTTCGTCAAAGTGCCGCCGGCATTGATGTTCCCTGTCCAGCGTATGCCTTCGCCAGTTAGGTCCGGAGTCGGGTTGATATAGCGGGTCTGCCGCAGGTCGAACTCTTTTTCGCCTTCCTGCAACTGCTCTTCTTCACCTTTTTTGTTTTCCTGCAATACGATAGTGGCCACGCCAGGCTCGTATTCCTTCACAGGGCCGCGCATGTTTGAGCCGTCCGACAATACGATATGCACCGGTTTCTCCGACTGCAGGCTCTCCACTTCCGACCACTGGATATTCAGGTCGCCCGCATACGAAGTGCGGAATACGATGGTGGTCGTTTCTTTTTTGACGATAGTGCCGCTGATCACGTCCCCATTCTTAAGATGGATGACATCGGCGACAGCGGCTTGAAATGCACTGCCAGCGAATAAAATAACGATAGCTGTTATTTTTTTTACAGCATTAAGCATTGTGTAAATCTCCAAGCGAATTACCCCGATATTAATTATTGGTTGTTGGTTTAGTTTTGATTTTTGATTCGACGATTTTGATTCGACCAAGTATGCATCCAGGTACTTAAGTTGATAGCCGTTTTGTTGATTCGTTCCGGTTAATTCTACCGGAAGTTATGTGAAACCTTAGCGAATAGTTATGCTTTCGCCCGGTACAAAGAAATGCCCGCCAGCCACGTGGTGTATGGTGCGCAGGTCATCGTGCCCTTCGAAATGCCAATGCCCGTCGGAGAATACGTGTTCATCCGCCCATGCAGCTACCACTTCAGCAAGGTATAAATCATACGTGTCCTGGTAATGCGGCTCAGGGATCAGCTTGCACTCCAGCCATGCCACGCAGCCTTCCAGCAGAGGTGCCGCAATCTTGCTTGCGGCAAAAGTCGGCAGTTGGTATGCATCAAATTTATTGTCGGGTTCTTTACCCAGCAACTCGCGCCCGGAACTTGAGCCCACTTTCACCACCATCTCTGCCTGCGCACGGCAGGGCACATTGATGGCAAAACTGCCGGAGGCCAGCACAAGCTCACGCGTATAGGTATTTTTGTCGATGACGATCGCCACCTTGGGCGGGTCGAAATCCAGCGGCATGTTCCATGCGGCAGCCATGACGTTCTGCCGCTCGCCATGGGCGGTGGTGACTAGCACCGTAGGGCCATGATTCAATAGCCGGTAGGCCTGGCTGAGGGATGCTCCCTGGCAATTCATTGCAGCATCTCGGACGAAATCGGTCCGTAAATTAGCTCTTCCATGCCCCAGAAACCACCTTTGGCATTCAGGTAAAACTTGCCTTGTGTGGATTGGTATAGGGTAAATACATACGTTTTGCCTTGGTAAAACACATCCTGTTTTTGGAATGCTATTTTCAGGTGCTCATTAGCCGTTAACGTTTTCCAGTCAGATTTTGTCAACTCATTGAATGGCAGTATCCCTTGGCTATCGGAGGCCAGGAATTCTCGGTAACGAGTCTCAAAATTGGTTTGCAGTTTCTCAGCGCCAGACTCTTCCGCATTAGCCAAGAGGCTGAATAAAATGAATGCGAACAGGCATAAACGTTTATTCATTTGGATTTTGGTTTTGGGTGCTGCCGCTGGTTAC
>JAZKEL010000275.1:0-514 GCA_040387075.1 Pseudomonadota bacterium | reverse complement strand
AAGTAGCCATGACGTTCAAACTGGAAGTGCTCTTCCGGTTTTGCATCTTTCAGCGCCAACTCCAGTTGTGCGGTGATGGCGTGTACGGAGTTAGGGTTAAGGTCATCCAGGTAGTCGCGGTCGGAACCATCTTCTTTTTTCCCTTGGCCAGGATGCGCTTCCTTGAACAGGCGGTCGTACAGCCGTACCTCAGCTTCGTAGGCATGGGCGGCGGATACCCAGTGGATATTGCCTTTGACCTTGATGCTGTCTGCGCCCGGTGTGCCGGATTTGGTATCCGGCAGGTATTCGCAATGCACGGTGGTGACCTTGCCATCGGCGTCTTTCTCGAAGCCGGTGCATTTCACCACGTAGCCGTAGCGCAGGCGTACCAGGCCATCCGGGAACAGGCGAAAATAGCCTTTGCTCGGCACTTCCATAAAGTCTTCACGCTCTATCCATAGCTCTTTTGTGAGTCGCACGGTGCGCTTGCCCAGTTCCGGTTTCAGCGGATGGTTGGGGGCGAAGCAATCCT
>JAZKEL010000274.1:0-2326 GCA_040387075.1 Pseudomonadota bacterium | reverse complement strand
TTCGGTCTGAGTATCAAACGCAGCTGCACTATGATGCGCAACAACCGGAGTACAGGCGACGGCAATCGCACACGCTAAAACAGTACGGGTTAAAACTTTCATGGAATTGTTCCCCTGCAGGCCGGCATTATCCGGTGACAAATGTTTTGTAAATTTTATGGAATGTTCCAACGGCTGAATTCTCCCACCCGCCTACAGCGAGTTCAAGCTGTAAATACCGGGCAAAACGCCACGAGTTGTAGCGATGGACCCGCTTTGTTAGGCTCTGGCGCACTCGCCGCCTGCAGTCGATTTCTCATCGGGGCTTATCTCATGATTCCAAAATTGAGGAAATAAAATGAAAACCCAACACAAACAAATTCTGCTGTTTGCAAGTGTCGCGCTGACTGCATGTGCGCAGGAAGATAACCTAGTGGCCGCTGCTCCAAATATGCAAGTTGCCGAGCCTGTCCCTTCCACCTCGACCGCTGCAGCCAGCGACAACATCTCGGGAGTGGTGGCGAGCAGCAATGGGCCTGAAGCCGGGGTGTGGGTAATTGCTGAGACAAGAGATCTGGCAACACCGTTTACCAAAATCGTAGTTACCAATGATGAAGGTCAATACCTGATTCCTGACCTGCCAGCCGCCTCTTATGATGTGTGGGTTCGAGGTTACGGCCTGGTTGATTCGGCAAAAGTTACTGCCGAGCCAGGGGCAACTCTGGATCTTGCCGCCGTGGTAGCGCCCGATGCGGCAGCGGCCGCGGAATATTATCCCGCCGGATACTGGCTTTCCCTGCTGGAGGTTCCTGCAGAAAGTGAGTTTCCTGGTACCGGCCCACTTGGCAATGGCATCAGTCCGCAGGTTAAACATCAGGCGGATTACATTAGGCAAATCACTTCCGGTGGCTGCGTTGTCTGTCACCAGATTGGCAATAAAGCTACGCGCACCCTCCCCGACCTTTTTAATGGCTACGATTCCAGCGATGCTGCCTGGGCTCGTCGAATTCAGTCCGGGCAGGCCGGTGGTTTCATGACTCGCACCATTACTGGCATGGGCCTCGAAGCGACCACAAAAATGTTTGGCAACTGGACGGACCGTATTGCTGCAGGAGAATTGCCTCCTGTTCCGGAACGGCCAAAAGGACTTGAACGGAATGTAGTGATCAGCGAATGGGACTGGGCTGATCCGACCGCCTACATGCATGATTCGGTGTCTACCGATCGTCGTAATCCAACCTTGAATGCCTACGGCAAGTTGTATGGATCAATGGAGGAGAGCCATGACTACCTGCCCGTGCTGGATCCACAAACGCATCAGGTTGATCGTGTCGCGTTGACCATGATGGATGAGTCCACGCCGCCAGCGCCTGGCCCTCAACTGGCTGAATCGCCCTACTTCGGCACTGCCAATATCTGGGATTCGAAAGCCAACGTTCACAACCCGATGCTGGATGCGAAGGGCCGCGTCTGGATCACGGCAAGGGTGCGTGGCAATGACAATCCCTCCTGGTGCCAGCAGGGTTCATCACATCCGTCTGCGATTGCATTCCCGATGGAAAGAAGTGGCCGTCAGTTGGGAATGTATGATCCCGAATCGGCGGAGTACAAACATATCGATACCTGTTTTGGCACACATCACCTGATGTTTGCCGAGGATGCCAATGACACGTTGTGGACCAGTGGCGGCGGTTCCGTCATCGGATGGTTGAACACAAGACAATATCTGGAGACTGGTGATTACCAGGCGGCCCAAGGATGGACACCCTTCATCCTGGATACCAATGGCAATGGCAAGCGTGATGCTTTCACTGCACCGGGGGAAGCAACGGACCCTGCCAAAGATACGCAGCTTCTGCCGGGTTTTGGTTTTTACTCGGTTAATCCGGCTCCTGATGGCTCGGTGTGGGGATCCATTCTCGGCTTTCCAGGCGGTGTCGCCAGATTGGTACCAGTCAATGACCCGACCACTACGGCCATCACCGAATATTATCAGCCTCCTTTGGACGAAACCGGCAATCCGATTGAGGGCTTTTCTCCGCGCGGCATGGATATTGATCGCAATGGCGTAGCCTGGATCGCGCTGGCCAGCGGGCACATGGCGAGCTTTGATCGCAGCCGTTGCACAGGCCCTTTGAATGGACCCAATGCTACTGGACAGCATTGTCCTGAAGGGTGGACGTTCTATCCCGAACCGTTGCCTCAGTTCAAAAACGTGAACCGTTCGGGTTCATCCGAAGGCAGCTATTTCACGTGGGTCGATCAGTTCGACACGTTCGGGCTGGGCGAAAACACCCCAATCAATACCGGCAACCAACGCGGTGCTCTTCTTGCTCTTAATGAGGGG
>JAZKEL010000273.1:0-2446 GCA_040387075.1 Pseudomonadota bacterium | reverse complement strand
AATTTTGACCCCAGCATTGTAGCCGAATTGATGGGTTTGATGCGATTAAGAGGGGCTAGCCAGCGGCCCCTCTTATGCTCGTTTTTTTATTTAATGCGCTTGATCAGCTCTTCAACTTTAACGCCAACTTCAGCCACGCCGCCAAAGCCTGAGCCTGGTTTCAGTGTCTTCCAGTGGGCGGTAACCGCTGCGTATTCATTGCTTGGCAGAGGCACGTATTTCACTTCTTTCACCAGGGTCGGTGCATTGGCCAGGTAATAATCGACGAATGCTTTTACTTCAGGCTTGAATGCCGCTGCAGTTGCATTGACATAGATGAAGATAGGACGTGCAAGCGGCTGGTAGGTACCGTCTTTCACGGTTTCCGGTGATGGCAGCACGCCAACTGTTTTTCCGGTAGCAACGATAGGCACTGCGCGCAGCTTGTCCTGGTTTTCTTCGTAATAGGCATAACCGAAGTAACCTAGGCCACCTGCATCGCCGGCAACGCCGTTGACCAGCACATTGTCATCTTCCGAAGCGGTGTAATCGCCGCGGCTGGACTTGGCTTTGCCTACGATGGCTTCAGTGAAGTAATCGAAGGTGCCGGAATCAGCACCCGGGCCGAACAGCTTCAGCGGCTTGTCTGGGTAGGCTGCATTAATCTGTTTCCATGATTTAACGCTGCCTTGTGCACCAGGTGCCCACATCTTGTTCAATTCAGCTACCGTCAGGCTTTTTACCCAGTCGTTCTTCGGGCTGACCACAACGGTCAATGCATCGTAGGCGATCGGCAGTTCGATGAACTGGATGCCGGCTTCTTTACATACGTCGATCTCTTTTTGCAGGATAGGACGTGAAGCATTGGAAATGTCCGTCTCGCCACGGCAGAATTTTTTGAAGCCGCCGCCAGTGCCTGAAATGCCTACAGTGACCTTGATCTTCTTTTGTTTCTGGAAGTCTTCGGCAACTGCTTCAGTAATCGGGTATACAGTGCTTGAGCCGTCGATCTTAACGATCTTTTCGGCAGCCTGTGTTGAGGTTGAGAATGCTGCAGCGACGATGGCTGCCAGGCTTAATGCCTTGACTAGTGTGGATTGACCTTTTACAAATTTCGATTGCATTGTGACCCCCGTGGTTAAAAGTGTTGTGCAGCCAGGACATGGAATTGTCATCTGATTGCAACGCAGGACGGACTTTACCGACCAAATATTACAAGTTTGTGACAAACATTGCGAAAGTTATATTCCCGGCCATAGCCGCCTGCCACAACGCCTGAAAGCACCTGTGCTTGATGTATAATTCGGTCTTTCTCAAGCAGTGTGGATTTCAGTGATGGAAGCGGAACAACTTAACCAGATCGCCAACCGGTTGGCCGATCTTGCCGAACGCAACAATGCCCTCCGGGGGTATCTTTGACATCGAGACCAAGCAACAGCGCCTCGAGGAAGTCAGCCAGTTATTAGAAGACCCTAAGGTCTGGAACGACAACGAACGTTCGCAAAAACTAGGCAAGGAAAAGCGCGAACTGGAACTGGTCGTCAAATCGCTGACTGAAGTCGAGCAGGGCCTGCGCGATGGTAGCGAATTGTTCGACATGGCGAAGGAAGAGAATGACGACGCTACTTTATTAGGCGTGCAGGCCGATAGTGAGTTACTGGAAAAGCGCGTCGCCGAAATGGAATTCCGACGCATGTTCTCCGGCCAGATGGATCCCAATAACTGCTTCATCGAATTCCAGTCCGGCAGTGGCGGCACGGAAGCGCAGGATTGGGCCGGCATGTTATTGCGCATGTACCTGCGTTACTGCGAGCGCAAAGGCTTTAAGGTTGAAGTGCTTGAGGAGTCCGAAGGCGACATCGCCGGCATCAAGGGTGCATCGATCAAGGTGACCGGTGATTATGCCTACGGCACACTGCGCACGGAAAACGGCGTGCATCGCCTGGTGCGCAAATCGCCCTTCGACTCCAACGCCAAGCGGCATACCTCGTTCGCCAGCGTGCAGATATTCCCGGAAGTAGACGATTCCATTGAGATCGAAATCAATCCTGCAGATATACGCGTCGACACTTACCGCGCTAGCGGCGCCGGCGGCCAGCACATCAACAAGACCGATTCGGCCGTGCGTCTCACGCATATCCCTACCAATACCGTGGTGCAGTGCCAGAACGACCGCTCCCAGCACCGCAACCGCGCGGAAGCCATGAATATGCTGAAGGCCCAGCTCTATGCGCTGGAACTGCGCAAGCGCAATGAAGAAAAGCAGGCGCTGGAAGACTCCAAGACCGACATCGGCTGGGGCCACCAGATCCGTAGCTACGTGCTGGACCAGTCGCGCATCAAGGATTTGCGCACCAACGTGGAAATCGGCAATACCCAGGGCGTACTCGATGGCGACCTGGATCCATTTATATCCGAAAGTTTGAAGCAGGGAGTGTAGTTGTGAGCGAAACGCAGAATCCAAATG
>JAZKEL010000272.1:0-3412 GCA_040387075.1 Pseudomonadota bacterium | reverse complement strand
CTTACTGTGCTGGATAACACCACTAAAACGTTATGGACAGGCGACCTGTTATTTGTAGAACGCACACCCTCTATTGATGGCGATATTAATGGCTGGATAGACGTAATAAGCAAGCTGGAAAACAGCGATACCCGCCAGGTAGTTCCGGGACACGGTGCTGTGCCTAAAGACTGGAAAGCAGCGTTTGCCAATGAAAAACGCTATTTGAGTTTGCTGCTAAGTGACGTACGTGCCAGCATCAAAAAAGGCGAAGTGATGGAAAAAGCCATGGACACCGCTGCTGCCAGTGAGAAGGATCACTGGGTACTGTTCGATATCGTCAATCGCCGTAACGTGAATACCATTTACCCAGCACTGGAATGGGAATAGCCGCGATGGCGTACAATACACCATAACTAATATTTACTCATAGCGAGCAAGGGAATATTTCCCGAAGAGCATGACGGATGGTCGGTAAGTGCTCAATTGTGTTTAGTGCTGCTGTATAATTCGTTAACATTTACTTACAACTCCACCATCGACCCCCTTCGTTTATCCTCCAGTTTGATTACCTACGCCCCCCACTCTCGACAGACTGACAGCACCTTGTGGTGGGCGCTATGCATCTCCATTACGCTGCACGTGCTGTTTGCTTTTGTGGTGCCAAAAATGCAACTCCAGCAGGAGAAAAAAGACGAGCCGTTGACCGTGCAATTAGCACCTAAACCTGCTGAGCCGCTACCGGTCGCAGCGCCCGAGCCTGTGCTGGAAACTCCGCCACCTCCACCGCCACCAGTACAACGGCCTGAGCCAGTCAAAAAGCCCGACATCAAACCCAAACCGGTACAAGCGCCTTCACCTGTCGCAGAACCACCACCGGCCGATTCCGCGCCCGCCGAAGCCACACCACAGCCACCGGCGGTGATTACCGCCGAACCCAAGGTTGAAGCCAAGCCCGCGTTTACTGCGCCACCACCTCCTCCTGAGCCGCAGAAAGCCGCACCCGCCCAGCAGGATCTAGACGCGGCGCGCAATCAATATGGCAACCTGCTGGCGCGCGAGATCGCTAAACATAAACAGTATCCCAGGATCGCCCAGATGCGAGGCTGGGAAGGCGAGGTAACATTGGAATTGCAACTGGACAGCAATGGCAACCTGACCAGCAGCAAAGTATTTAAATCCAGCAATTATGAGGCGCTGGATAAACAGGCACTGGAAATGGTGAAAAAAGCTTCGCCATTCCCCTTGCCACCCGATGCCTTACGAGGGCGCTCATTTACCATCCTGGTACCAGTGTCGTTCAAGTTGGACAGCAACTAAGTCGCATGCTGGGCTCACAAAAATCCCTGAAAGAACTGTTGCTCATCCACGAACTGGCTTTTGTCATACTGGTCACGCTGACGGGTGTAGCAGGCGGCATAGGCATACGCATGTGGGACAAGGCTTCGCACGAGTCGCAGCGTATTAATTTACTTGTTCAGGAGATACAGCAGGCACGCGGTGATCTATATCGGCAGATGAAGGAAGTCTTCGATGCTTACTTTCTCGCCGATGAAGACGCGGAGCGTGAATACCAGGGCTACACCATTTCCATGCAGCAGCATTTTTCCAAATTGCAGAAGCTCACCATTGGCAGTGCCGAGCAGACCGCCATCAAGGAACTGCATCAGAGTTATGAAGCTTTCGTTGCCGAAACCAGCACAGTATTCAGCCGCCGCCACAGTTTTACCGATGCATCCATAGAAAAAGCGCTCAATAGCGACCTGGAATCCAATATCTTCCAGCGCTACGAATACGTGTCGGCGCGCGCAGAAAAACTGCTGGCGGTGAAACAAAAAGAACTGCAAATCAAGCTGGACGACGCCAAGCGCATCTCGGTTACCTTGCTGACCATCCCGGTGATTCTGGCCACCCTGCTGCTGCTGTTTTCGCGTATTTTCCTTAAACGCGCCATCGTGCAACCCATTAAAGCGCTGCTCCACGCAACCACCGAGATCAGCGCTGGTCGGCTTGAACATAAAGCGCCAGAAGAAGGTGCCGCCGAACTGGTGACGCTGTCCAGCGCCATCAACAACATGGCAGAACAGCTAGCGCGCAGCCAGGAAGAGTTAATACGCACCGAGAAGCAGGCAGCACAGGGCCTATTGGTGCCCATGCTGGCACACAACATCCGCAATCCGCTCGCCAGCATACGTGCAACGGCACAAGTGGCAGATAGCAGTGAGCTGGATCAGGAAACGCGCGATTCCTTTCTCGACATCATCGCTGCGGTGGATAGATTGGAGCGCTGGACCGGCTCGCTATTGGCCTACCTGCATCCATTGCGACCGCATGCCAATGCCACCACGCTACGCCTGATTATTAACGGTGCGCTAATGCCGCTACAGCAAAAACTGCGCGAAAAAAATATTGAAATCGATCTCCCGGCTTGGGAGAAACACGACGACAGCATGTTTACCGATGAACATTTGCTGGAGCAGGCACTCTACAATTTATTGCTGAATGCGGTGGAAGCCATTCCCATTAACTCCAAACTGGAAATACATGCCGATATCGAACAGGATTCACTACGCATCATGATCGCTGACCGCGGACCTGGCATGCCATTTACACCAGATCCGCATGCGCTAAGCGCTGGGCCTACCACCAAGCGTTTTGGTACTGGCCTCGGCATTCCCTTTGCGTTTAAGGTGTGTGAGGTACTGGAAGGCAGCATACAGTTCAGGAAACGTGAAGGGGGCGGCACGCTGATTGAAATTGAATTGCCACGTCGACACGAGGAGAATTTAATTTCCAGTTGATCGCAATTTAATTCATTTATCCGCTTGCCTTACGCCGCGTTTTTCACAACAATGAGAGTGTCTAAGGCCAAACAAACATCTATGTTGAATCACGTTATCCCCGAATTCGAACTTCCCTCCACTGGCGGCAAAACATTCAAGCTTTCTGACTTTAAGAACGACACCGGCACCCTGGTGATTTACTTTTACCCCAAGGACAACACACCGGGCTGCACCAACCAGGGCCAGGATTTTCGCGATCACTATCCAGAGTTTAAAAGCGCAGGCTGCGAGATTGTTGGTATCTCCAGAGATAGTCTGAAGTCACACGAAAACTTCAAAGCCAAGTTCAGCTTCCCCTTTGAACTGCTGGCCGATACCGAAGAGCTGGCATGCAGTATTTTCGGCGTGATGAAAATGAAAAAAATGTACGGCAAGGAAGTAAGAGGCGTGGAGCGCAGCACATTCGTCATCAGGAAAGGCGTGCTTGTACAGGAGTGGCGCGGTGTTAAGGTGGATGGTCATGTACAGTCCGTCCTGGATTTTGTTAAAACTCTGAATTAATTCAATCTATCGTCAATAGGGGAAACTTCAATTCATGGCTAAAAAGCGTTCTTCAAGCTCCAAGTTATTCGTCCTCGATACCAATGTAT
>JAZKEL010000271.1:0-2878 GCA_040387075.1 Pseudomonadota bacterium | reverse complement strand
CTGGATGGTGGGATAATCAACCTGAGGTAGTGCCGATATCGGCAGCAGGCGGTAGGCCAGTATGCCGGAGAGCAGGATCGCCACCATCAGCAGGGTGGTAGCGATCGGCCTTAAAATGAAGAGGCGGGAGGGGTTCATTCCGGACTCCGCTCGCGGTGACCTCCATGCCGGCGCATGCCGGGTTCGCCTTGACCTCCCTCAGCCGCCTGGTCCTGGCCTGCATCGCGCGCGCGTCGTTTGAATGCAGGCGGATTGGATGCGTCGGCGGCATTGCTGTCGCTTTCGCCTACGATCTGGCTTGAATCTCTTGGTTGCCTCGCGCCTTGCCTTTCATTTTTGCCTTCATTCTGGCCGGCAGGCGTATCGGACTCGGCATTGCGGCGGTGATGTCCACGTTTGCCATTGCCACTGTCGTTAGCCCCGGATTCGGCTGCCTGGCTATCGCCGGCTTGACTGCTGTCGGCCTTCCCTTCGCCTGGTTTTTTATTGCCGCGCTTTGTCATGGAGGGCTTGACCTTGGCACCATCCTTCAATTTATCCGCGCCGTCGGTCACGACGATATCGCCTGGATTTATCCCGGACAATATAGAGGTAACCTCGCCATCGCTATGGCCGACGGTCACTGTCGTCAATTTAACAAGGTGTACCTTGCCTGGGCCTCTTGGTCCTGATCTTCCGTTCCCGGATCTGTCCTGGCCCGGCCCATTGGCGCCGAATCCCTTCGAGCCCTCTTCTGCACGATCCTTGCCTGCTTCGGCAGTCGCATTGGCATCGACAGGTGGCGGTGATTCTTTTGCAGCTTCAGCGGCCGGCTTGGCAGGAGCGTCCGCTGCTTTATCCGACGGGTTGCCCGCTGCTGATGGATCGCCAGGGGCATCAGCCACCGGCTCGCGCTGCATCACGTAGACGAAATCGCCATTGCGGCCGTGCTGCAATGCAGAAGAGGGGACGACGATGGCGTTTTTCTCGACGCTTACCAGTACCTTGATATTGACGAACTGGTTGGGGAACAGCATCTCGTCGCGGTTGGCGAACTCGGCGCGCAGCTTGACAGTGCCGGTGGTGGTGTCGATCTGGTTGTCGGTGGTGAGCAATGCGCCCTGTGCCAGCTTGTTCTGCTGGCTGCGGTCATACGCGTCGACCAGTAAAGGCGTACCCGATTTCATGCGCTTCAATACCGTGGTGAGGTCGTCCTCGGGGATATTGAATAGTGCAGTGATGGGCTGGAGCTGGGTGATGGTGACGATGCCATTGGCATCGGAGGTGCGTATCATATTGCCGGGATCCACCTGGCGCAGGCCGACGCGGCCGCCTATGGGCGCTGTGATGCGCGAATAGCCGAGTTGCAGCTTGGCGTTATCCACCAGCGCCTGGTCCACTTCGATAGCGCCGCGGTACTGGCGTACCAGCGACTCCTGCGTATCAACCTGTTGCTTGGAGATGGAATCCTGCCCCAGCAGGGTTTTGTAGCGTGCCGCGTCTATCATGGAATTTTCCAGCAGCGCCTTGTCACGTGCCAACTGGCCAGCAGCCTGCGCCAGCTGCGATTCATAGGTCTTGGGGTCTACCTGCGCCAGCAGGTCGCCGGCCTTGACCATCTGGCCTTCCTTGAAAAACAGCTGCAGCAACTGCCCATCGACGCGCGAGCGTACGACGACATTGTTGCGCGGGGTGATGGTGCCGAGTGCATCCAGGTAGACGTTCACGTCGCGTGTATAGGCTTTTGCCACTGACACGGTAGTTGGCATACCGTCCTTGCCGAACCTGCCTTTGCCCTGTTCCTTCGGTACAGCGGTGTGCTGCCGGTAGATAACGAAGGCGGTAAGCAGCACGAAGGCCAGCAGCAATAATAGCAACGGCCATTTCTTGCGTGCCCTCGGGGCAGGGTTTGGAAGGGGAGTCGATTGTAGATCTGTTGCCATGTTCGGGCCTTAACATATGGTTAGGCGGCCGGTAAGTGACCGGCCATGTTCGGTTATATTTTTTGTTTATTGCTGCCTGGCCTGTTGCCTGGCTTATTTTGACTTGCATGCCATGGCATGGATTGCCTCAGGCGAAATGTTGCACTGTAAAAATTAAGATGTAAAAATTAAGGTGTAAAACTTAACAAGCATACAGCCGGAATATTGCACTTTGACCAAATGCAATATTCCGGCTGTATTGAATCAGGCGTTGCCATGCTAAGGCGAATTGCGTTAAAAGCCTATAGCGACAGCGCTGATTTTACATAAATTTACCCGGCAACTCATCCACTTAGCGAAGCGATATAAACCGCTCCGGTAATGAATATAAGCCAGGTAGTAAGCAGCAGCCCTGGTTAGCTGACGACAGCCTGGCTTGCCAGGTAATCTTCGTAATTGCCCGAGAAGTCGATGATCCCGTCCGCACGCACTTCCAGGATACGCGTCGCCAGCGAGCTCACGAATTCGCGGTCGTGGCTGACGAAGAGCAATGTGCCTTTGTATTTATCCAGCGCGGTGTTGAGCGCTTCGATGGATTCCATGTCCATGTGGTTGGTCGGCTCATCCATCAGCATGACATTGGTCTTGGCCAACATCAGCTTGCCGAACATCATGCGTCCTTTCTCGCCGCCGGACAGCACTTTCACCGACTTGTGGAAATCGTCGCCGGAGAACAGCAGGCGGCCCAGCATGCTGCGCACTACTTGGTCGTCGTCGCCGGCCTGGGTGAACTGCTTCATCCAGTCGAACAGGTTGAGGTCTTTCTCGAAATCCTCGGCATGGTCCTGCGCAAAATAGCCCAGGTTGGCTTTCTCCGCCCATTTTACTACGCCGTGCCTGGGCGCCAGGTCGCGCGCCAGACAACGCAGCAGGGTGGTTTTACCGATGCCGTTCTCGCCGATGATGGCGATGCGTTC
>JAZKEL010000270.1:0-3930 GCA_040387075.1 Pseudomonadota bacterium | reverse complement strand
GCTCGGTTCTGCAGACGACCAGCAGTTATCGAACCACCTGGCGACGCTGGGACGGCAACTCGACATCCAGTCCATTTATCCATTCCGCACCCAGGTTGCCGGGCAACCGTTCATCACCGTGCTCTATGGAAGCTTTGCCAACCGGCAGGAAGCCATGCAGGCTGTCAGGCAATTGCCAAAATCCATTAAATCTTACAATCCTCACCTCAGAACCATAGGCGGGATATTAAAGGAAACAAATAAATTTCAATGAGTTAGTATTGCAATCTAAACTAATTTATGCGATAACTCGGAAAGATAGGACTTTAAGAGTTACAGGGGAATGTTTTTTTGCGCATATGAGAAATTTGTGGATTCAGTTAATTACGTTATTAGTCACTTCAGCCCTGGCTGGTTGCGCCCATGAATCTACGGTAACACCCTCAAAAGGCCATATCAGCGCCCGACCCAATCAGCTGCAAAACAGCCCGGCAATCGCCGACATTCCCAAGCCCGTCATCAGCAATGCTTACTTGCCTCCCCCAAAGCCGAAAGCAAAAGAACAAACTTACAGCGTGGTAGTGAATGAAGTGCCCGTCAAAGAGATCCTGTTTGCACTGGCGCGTGAAAGTAAATTGAATGTGGATATCAATCCTGCCATTCAAGGTCGCGTGACGCTGAATGCTGTCGACCAGACATTGCCGGCCATCCTTGAACGATTATCCAAGCAGGTAGACCTCACTTACAAGATCGAAGGCAATGTGTTGAGCATCTCGCCGGATATGCCGGTCTTGAGAAGCTATAAGGTCGATTACGTAAACATGACACGCGACACCACCGGTTTCATCGGGGTGGCTGCGGAAATCGCCGGCACCGGGCGTAGCGCGGGAACCGGCACTACCGGCGCTTCATCGACTTCCGGCAGCACATCGGGCGGATCGGGTGCGGCCAGCAATAGCTCCCGGACCCAGGTGACCAGTCTTTCCAGGCACCATTTCTGGGAAACGCTGATACAGAACGTAAAAGACATCTTGGCGGAAACGGACAAGGAAGTGATCATCGGCCGCAATGGGAACACGGCACAAACCGAAACAAACACCTTGGCGAATGAATCTGGCGAAGGTGCCGCTTCCACAGCGCCGGCCAATGCAGGCACTGCCGCCACTACCAGGACGACTACCCAGGAACGTGAAGAAGCCCGCACGGAATACAGGACGCTGTTTGCAGCCACAGTCATTGCCAATCCCGAAGCGGGCATCATGACGGTACGCGGAACGAACAAACAGCATGAAAAAGTGCAGGAATTCCTGGACAAGGTCATGTCCAGCGCCAAGAAACAGGTGCTGATCGAAGCGACCATCGTGGAAGTGCGGCTGAACGACGGCTACCAGGCAGGCATAGATTGGAGCCGCCTGAACGGCACCGGCGGTAGCGGGTTTACCTTCCGCCAATCGTTTACGCCATTGATTACCTCCAGCGCCAGCAACACGGCCGCCAGTGCCGGCCTGGTAGCAGGCTTTGCCAATGCGGCCCGCAACATCAGTGCGTCGATCAGCCTGCTTGAGCAATTCGGCGAGACCAAGGTGCTATCCAGCCCCAAGCTGATGGTGCTGAACAACCAGACGGCAGTTCTTAAAGTCGTGGATAACCTGGTCTATTTCACCATCCAGTCCCAGATATCCCAGGGCGTCGTTGCGGGCGGTACCAACCTGCAATCCGTGACGACGACGGCCAACACGGTGCCGGTGGGTGTGGTCATGAGCGTGACCCCGCAAATCAATGACGGCGGGGAGGTCAATATCAATGTGCGGCCTACCATATCCAGCCTGATACGCTATGTCCCGGATCCGAATCCGCAGATCGCCGCCATCAACAACCAGGGCATTCCCGAGATCCAGGTACGCGAGATGGAATCCATGCTGCAGATCAACAGCGGCAATACTGCGGTACTGGGCGGCCTGATGCAGGACCAGATCCAGCGCAGTACCGACAAAGTGCCTGGTTTATCGAATGTGCCGGGTGTGGGACGCGTATTTACCGGCCGCAACGACGTGAACAGGAAAACAGAACTGGTTATTTTTTTGCGGCCTACCGTGATCAAGAGCGCAAGCCTGGAAAGCGACGAGTTAAAGTCGTATAAACAATACCTGCCAGCCCGCCAGCTTGAGCAATCGATCCCTGGAAACGACTATTAATTTCCATGAGCCTGCTAATCAAAGCGCTGGAAAAGGCAGAGCAGGGCAAGGCTGCCGACGGCATACCCGAACTGTCGCTGCAAGACCGCAATCCCTTACAGCCAGAAGCTGATTCACTTCGTACTGCCGAAGTAAAACAGGAAAAAACAAAGCAAGCCAGCCAGCAGGCAGCGGCAACTGTATTCAATGCCAAAAACGAAAATCCCAGGAACAAAAACAGGGTATTGTGGATTTCCGTAGCATTGCTGCTGGCCGTCGCGGTCATCGGCATGCAGTTCTATGCCTACCTTAACGCACTCACTAAGCCGGATGTGATCATGGCGCGTGCACCTGCCCCGGCGTCCCATGCCACTGAATCATCCCAAGCCGTAGAACCCGCTTCCACAAGCCTGGTCACGGAGCCCGTCTCTGCGGGTGAGCCAGCTGCACCTTCATCGGTAGACATGCCTAATAATCAGGTAGCGACCGGACAGGCTACAGGCGTCAGCCAACAAGTCCAGGCCGGCGACGCGACTAACAATACTGCAACTAGCGGCACCAGTGTTTTCTCCGCAGATAAACGGAGTGGCCCGGATATCAATGCAGACATAAGCAGCAGTCTTACCACATCTCCGCAACGTAAGCCGGCAGCGAAATCACAGCAATATACGTTTGGCGACCCTGTTAATACCAGCAATGCCCCGATAAAGATTACCCGAACACAGCCCGAGCCCGGCGTGAACCCCAGCCTGCTGACGGCATACCAGGCATATACCGATGGCGACGACGCGACCGCGCAGCGCAATTACCGCTCGGTGCTGCAGAGCGATGTGCGCAATGTGGATGCACTGCTCGGCATGGCGGCGATAGCCGCACGCCAGGGCCGTAATAACGATGCCATGGGCTGGTACGGCAAGGTGCTGGAAGTCGAGCCGAGGAATAACGTCGCACAATCCGCGCTGGTGAACGTACTGGCGCAGGCCGACCCGGTCAGCAGCGAATCGCGCATCAAGACCCTCATCGCGCAACAGCCGGAAGCGGCTCACCTGCACGCATCGCTGGGCAACCTGTATGCCGAGCAAAAGCAGTGGCCGGCGGCACAGCAGGCCTATTTCCAGGCGCATCATTTCGCACCGAATAACGCGGAATATGCCTTCAACCTTGCGGTCAGCCTGGAGCAGCTCGGCAAGCCGACACTGGCCCTGCCGTATTACCAACGTGCACTGGATTTGATAAACTCAAAAGACGCAACAGCCGGCGCGGCATCGAGTCTGGGCATAGACCGCGCGCAACTGGAATCCCGCATTAGGCAGTTACAATAAGCATATGGCTGAAACCCTGATGTCTGAACAACGACGTAAACTAAGACTTGGCGAATTGATGGTGCAACAGGGCCTCATCAGCCAGGATCAGTTGCGCATCGCGCTCATGGAGCAGGACACCAACAATATGCCGCTGGGGCGCCAGCTGGTGCGTCTTGGCTTCGTGACCGAAATCATGGTGCGCGACCTGGTCGCCCACACCATCGGCCATGAAAGCGTCGACCTGACCACGGTGATCGCCGATGGCGATGCCATGAAGCTGGTGCCGGAAGATTTCGCCAGGCGTCACCACTTGTTGCCGGTGGCGTATGAAGAGGCCAGGAAACAACTGGTCGTAGCAATGGCCGATATGTTCAACGTGGTGGCGCTGGATCAGCTGCGCGCCATGCTGGGCGGGCAGATCCAGGTCAAGCCGGTATTGGCCGCCGAAGCCCAGCTGGAGGAATACATCGACC
>JAZKEL010000269.1:0-7624 GCA_040387075.1 Pseudomonadota bacterium | reverse complement strand
ATCGTTTTCATGCACAGTGTGCAGGAAGGTCCCGCCAGCCAGAGCTACGGCCTGCAGGTGGCGCAACTGGCCGGCATTCCCAAGTCGGTGGTGGCCGCTGCCAGGCGCAAGCTGGTGCAATTGGAGGTCAACCAGGTGGCCCAGCAGAACGGGCTGTCGAGCCGGCAGGACGATATGTTTGTCCAAAGCGAAACCGTTGCAGAACAGCCTCTTCCCGAAGCGTTGAGCGAACTTGAATTGCTGGATCCGGATGACCTGACGCCCAAGCAGGCGCTGGAGTCACTGTACCGCTTGAAATCCTTGCTTTAGGTGCTGATCAACGGCCGCTATCTGCAATTTATATGATGCAAACGGTGAGGATGAGTATAAAGTTAGGGAACGGCCAGCCGTTATCTGGAAGCAGCGTCTGATTCTCCGCACATCTGGAATGAAAGAACATGATCTGACGCCATAATGAAAATAACGCCTTCTATCTATCTCCGGAATCCGCTTTCGTTTCGCCAGCAATGGGTGCCGGTCGTGATATCACTGCTAGTGGCCCTGTTGCTGATTGCCACCACCGTCTACCTTAACTCCATCGAAACCGAACGTGCCAGGCAAATCATTCGTGACAGCGTCACGGCGGAGGCCGGCCTGGTCAGGACGCGCCTGGAGAGTGAGGTCAATAGCTCGGTCTACCTGTCCCTCGGGCTGGTCAGTTATATCGGGGCCAACCCGTCCTTCAAGGAAGATGAAATAGCGCGCATGGCCGGGCATGTGCTTAGCTACGGCGAGCATGTGCGCAATATCGCGATTGCGCCCGCCAATGTGGTCAAGTACGTGTTCCCCTTACAAGGTAATGAAAAAGCGGTCGGCTTACGCTACATGGACAATGAGGAGCAGCGCGATGCGGTGCTGCGCATGATGAAAACGCGCAGCTTCGTATTTGCCGGGCCGGTCACGCTGGTGCAGGGTGGCAAAGGATTCATCAACCGCTTCCCTATCTACACCATCCCCAATAAAAAGTTGCATACCTCGGAAACATACTGGGGCCTGGTGTCTATCGTGCTGAATGCCGATTCCCTGCTGAGCAGCAGCGGCATCAATAATCCCGTATCGAAAAACGCATACGGTTTACGCGGCAAGAATGGGCTGGGCTCGCAAGGCGACCTTATCTACGGCGACAAAGAGGTGTTTAACCAGGATCCGGTCCTGCTGGATATCGTATTGCCTGGCGATCAGCACTGGCAACTTGCAGCAATGCCGGCACGGGGCTGGCAAAGCCTGCAGGGGAGCATGCTGAGCAATGTCTATACGGGTGTAGGCTTTGTGCTTGCGCTGCTATTGGCCGGCCTGGTGTACAAATGGTTGAAAGAGCTGCGCGATATCAAGCTGCGCGACGCCCAGCTACGCCTGGCTGCCAGTGTCTTCCACGGCTCGAACGAAGCCATCGTCATCACCGATATCCAGGATAAGGTGGTGTCGGTGAACCTTGCATTTTCCGGGTTGACCGGGTTTTCCTCCCCTGAGGTTGAAGGGCAGATGGCGGAAACCGTGGTGATGAAACGTTCTACCTCGGAAGAGCTGCAGGGCATACGCGACAGTGTCAGGGAAGAGGGCTACTGGCACGGCGAAGCAATAGGCGCACGTAAGGATGGCACCATCTATCCCAACTCCCTTACCATTTATGCGGTAGAGGATGAGGAGGGTGAAGTCAGCCACTACATCTACACCTTCAGCGACATCAGCGAACGTAAGGTGGCGCAGGACCGTATCCACCACCTGGCCCACCACGACCCACTCACCAGCCTGCCTAACCGTATGGCCCTGCGCCTGCACCTGGAACTGGCGATCAATAATATCGCCATTGATGAAGAATCACTCGCCGTCATCATGATCGATATGGATCATTTCAAGGAGATCAACGATACCCTGGGCCATCACGTGGGCGACAGCCTGCTGGTCGAAGTGGCCAAGCGGCTACGCGGCTGTGTGCGTAACAGCGATATTGTGGCGCGCCTGGGCGGGGACGAGTTCGTGCTCATCCTGATGGGCATCGAAACGTCTGACGCTGCAGCGAATGTGGCAGAAAAAATCATCAACCAGTTGGGGCGCCCCTACCTGATCGACGGCTACGAACTGCATAGCACGCCCAGTATCGGCATCGGCATGTATCCCGGTGACGGAAAAACAGTGGACGACCTGCTGAAGAACGTAGATACCGCCATGTACTTCGCAAAAAGCGCCGGCCGTAACAACTACCAGTTCTTCACCGAGCAGATGAAATTTGCCGTCAGGGAAAAGATGCAGATGCAGAACAGCATGCGGCATGCATTGCTGCATGAGCAGTTCGTCCTGCATTACCAGCCGCAGATGGATCTGCAGACGGGGCGTATTACAGGCGTGGAAGCACTGGTGCGCTGGCAGAACCCCGAGCAGGGCCTTATCCCGCCCCTGAAATTCATTCCCATCGCCGAAGAAAGTGATTTGATCGTCACCCTTGGCGAGTGGGTGCTGAAGGAAGCATGCCGCCAGTTGCGGGAATGGCGCGACAAGGGATGCCTGGATATCTGCATGTCGGTCAACCTTTCGGCGCGCCAGCTGCGGGCCAAAAACCTGCTGGAGATGGTGGCGCACACCATGCGCCAGTTCGACCTGCAAAAAGGCGACCTGGAACTGGAGATAACGGAAAGCGTGGCGATGGAGAATCCGCAGGCCACTATCGACCTGCTCAACCAGTTACGCGGCCTTGGCATTACACTGGCTATCGATGATTTCGGCACGGGTTACTCATCGTTGAGTTACCTCAAGCTATTGCCATTCGATCGCCTGAAGATAGACCGCTCGTTCGTTAAAGATATCGAAAGCGATGCTAACGATGCCGCGATTTGTGCGGCGACTATTGCATTAGCGCATAACCTTGGACTGGAGCTTGTGGCGGAAGGTGTGGAAACGGAGGCGCAGTTGAATTTCCTGAAAGAGCAGAAGTGCGATGCTGCGCAAGGTTACTACTTCAGCAAACCTGTGCCGGCGCAGGATCTCGAAGCCCGCTATCTATTTATCCAGGCTGCATGATCGCGCATCGAGTGCGACTCCACTGAACGAAAAATTAAACGGCCAATAAAAAAGCACCCGAAGGTGCTTTTTTATTGGCCGTTGGCTATTAGAGGTTTAGTGGTGATGGCCGCCTGCACCATGCACATGCTCATGCTGCACCTCTTCGCTGCTGGCGGAACGCACAGCGGTGACGGTGGCTTTGAACAGGACACGTTCACCTGCCCAGGGATGGTTGCCATCCACTACCGCCTTGCCTTCTTCGATATTGGTGATGGTGTACAAGATCACTTCACCCGTTGCGTCTTCGCCCTCGAACTGCATGCCTACCTTGATATCTTTACTGGGGAATGCGGAAACAGGCTCGACCTGGACCAGCTCTTCATCGTATTCGCCGAATGCGTCTGCCGGCTCCAGCGTGATCTCCACCACATCGCCCACGGATTTACCGTGCAATTCCTCTTCTACGCGTGGAAATATATTGTCGTAGCCGCCATGCAGGTAGCTGACAGGATCGCTGCTGGATTCCAGCACATTGCCGTCTGCATCGGTTAATTCGTAAGTCATGGTTACAACGGTATTCATGGCGATTTGCATAGTCATCTTTCTTTCGATCGTGTTCGGTTTAATAAACGGTTGGTGTTATAAGGTTTTGATAAGTTCCAGTATTTCGGAGGCATGGCCTTTCGCCACTACTCCATATTGCATATGCTTCAATATGCCCTCGGCATCGATGACAAAAGTTGAGCGCACGATGCCCATCTTCCGGATGCCGTCTTTTTCCTTTTCCTGCCATACCTTGTATTTTTCGCACACATGGCCGTCCTGGTCGGAGAGCAGGTTGATGGCCAGTCCATGCTTGTCGCGGAACGCTGCATGGCTCATGCAGTCATCCTTGCTTATACCGATCACCGTTGCATTCTGCCTGGTGAACTCATCTTCCAGGTCGCTGAACTCAATAGCCTCGGTGGTACAACCCGGGGTGTCGTCTTTGGGATAAAAATACAATACGACTGTCTTTCCGCGGAATTTGGAAAGCTTGAGTATTTCCATATCAGAATCGGGCAAAGAGAAATCCGGGGCGGCTGAGCCAAGCTGCAACATAAAGATACGCAAAGATGGGATGGATAAATTCTACCTCATTTATGGATACGTAAAGCAATGCGATATCATGTAAATATGAAAAAACCTGTGAAACCACTCAAGTCATTAGACCAGCCGTTAAGCTTGCTGGGCGGGATTACCGCCACGCATTTCCTGGACGAATACTGGCAAAAAAAACCGCTACTCATTCGCGCGGCACTGCCAGGTTTCGATGGTTTCCTGAGTCCGGAAGAACTGGCGGGAATGGCATGCGAGGAAGACGTCCAATCGAGGCTGGTCACCCAGTTCAAGCAAGACTGGCAGTTACAGCAGGGGCCGTTTGAAGAAGAGGATTTCCTCAAGCTGCCTGAAAAGGGCTGGACATTGCTGGTGCAGGCCGTGAACCAGCACCTGCAGGACGGGGCGGATTTATTACAGCAGTTCGATTTCATCCCCCATACGCGCCTGGATGACCTGATGATCAGCTACGCACCGGATGGCGGCGGGGTCGGGCCGCATTTCGATTCCTATGACGTGTTTCTGCTGCAAGGGCAGGGCCAGCGACTTTGGCGCATCAGCGGGCAAACCGATTTGGCATTGGTGGAAGGTGCACCGTTGCGCATCCTGGCCAATTTCCATACGGAGCAAGAATGGGTGCTCAATCCCGGCGACATGTTGTACCTGCCGCCGCACCTTGCGCACTGGGGTGTCGCGGTAGGCGACTGCATGACCTACTCCATCGGGTTCCGCGCACCTTCGCAGCAGGAGCTGGCCAGCGAATTCCTTGCCTTTTTACAGGAGAAGCCGCAGCCGCATCGGTTATATGCAGACCCGGACCTTGCGTTGCAGGCGCATCCCGCTGAGCTTCATGCGCATATGATCGATAAAGTCGCCAATATGCTGGAGCAGGTTCGCTGGCAACGCAGCGACGTGGCGGAGTTTCTTGGCCGTTACCTGTCAGAACCTGGTGCAGATGTCGTCTTCGCCGTGCCCAGGGCGATCAGCCTGGCCACATTCCGCAAGCGCGTTAATTCATCGGGCATAGCGCTTGATTTGAAAAGCCGCATGTTATTCAATGACAGGCATATGTTCATCAATGGCGATATGGTCATCCAGGAACCATCCTCTGCGACGATATTGATGGATCTGGCGGATAAGCGCACGTTGCCGGGCAGCGTTGCCGGCGACATCGATGAGCCATTATGGCGCTTGCTGCATGAATGGTATTCGGCAGGCTATCTGCAATTCCCCGGCCACTGAACTTGCTAATGAGAGGCAGCCGCGCGATTCTTGCCGCAAGATGATGAAGGAACTGCAATGAGTGAAACTCCCGAAGAAAACACCCGAGCAGATAAGTCCAGCCAATTGAATGCGGGCGAAGTTATCCTTGGCGAGAGAAACTACGAAGCTGCGCTCGATCTGGTGATTGCCCGTGCTGAACGTGAACTGCTGATATTTGACCAGGATTTTTCTCGTGGCGCTTATGGCGGGTCTACGCGTTACGAGCGCATACGCGATTTCCTGGCGAATAAGCCGCATGCGCGGCTAGTGATCATCCTGCAGGACGCCTCCAAGTTCCAGGCCGGTTGCCCTCGTTTGTTCAGCCTGCTGCAACTGTACAGCCATGCCATGACCGTGTTCCAGGCAAGCGAACAGGTGCAGTCGGCAAAGGATACGTTTGTGCTTGCCGACCAGGCGCATTATGTACGCAGGTTCCATATTGACCAGGCACGGTTCAAATACGATATGCAGGATATGGAAACGGCAGGCATGCTGAACATGCGCTTTGAGGAATTGATGCAGGCTACCAGTCATACCGTATCAATCAGTACGCTTGGGTTGTAACAGG
The DNA here is from genome assembly GCA_040387075.1 of Pseudomonadota bacterium. Taxonomy (GTDB): domain Bacteria; phylum Pseudomonadota; class Gammaproteobacteria; order Burkholderiales; family Methylophilaceae; genus DATHXC01. Next base: position 1,659 of record JAZKEL010000269.1, on the reverse strand, counting down.
GGTTGTAGTAGTAGGGCTTGTAGCAGGTGAAATTTGATGAAGCCAGGCATGTTAAGCCACACGTGAAATAAAAAGCCAGATACATAAAGGAACCGTAATGATATTAAAACGCGTATTGCTTGGTTTCCTTGCTGCTGCTCTATTGCCGGCCCTTGTCTATGCCGGCGGCGGCGAGTTGAAAATCATCACACTCCAGCACCAGTTTCCGCAGGAGATATTGCCTACAGTGCAATCCATGGTAGGAGAGGGCGGCACTGCCAGTGCAGTACAGAACAACCTGCTGATCCGCACTACCGCGGAAAGAATGAGCCAGATCGAGCAGGTCATTGCCACGCTGGATGTGGAAAAAAGCAACCTGCGCATTACCGTCAGCCATGATTCCAGCCTGCGAAGCCAGGGTCAGCGATTCGGCGCATCTGGCACGGTGCGCTCAGGCGATGTGGCGGTTCGTATCCCGTCTAATGGCTCAAGTACTACCTCAAGAGGACGGCAGCAGGATGGCTTGCAGTTGGATATGGACGAACAGCAAAGCGACATCGGCCAGCGGGGCAGCGAGTTTATAACGGTGCTTGAGGGCGAGCGAGCATTTATCCGCGTCGGGCAATCGGTGCCGTTCACATCGCAATGGATGCAGCTGACGCAACGTTACCGTGTCATCCAGTCGACAACCGAATATCGCGATATCACCACCGGATTCGCAGTGCGTCCGCGGCTGATAGGCAACCAGGTGGAGCTTGAAATCACGCCGAGAATCGCCCAGCTCAATTCTTCGGGCATCACCGACTTCCAGCAGCTTTCCACGGTGGTGAGGGTGGTACGAGGACAATGGCTGGACTTAGGTGGCACCATGCAATCGCGGGACGAAGTAAGCCGATTCATTTTAAGCCGATCATCCGCGGGGCAGTCCGGTGAAAACAACGTGATGATCAGGGTAGACTGACGCATCCTGCAGGAACGATTACCACCTCCAGCTTAAGAAGCAAAAGCGGCCAAGCGCCCATTGAATAAGCGGAAGTGAATAAAGTAGTGGTTTTTTTTAAAGGAGGTGGTAGAATTTTCGTCACTCGGTAAAAGTCTACATGAGTTGCCGTACTGGTTTAATTTACATACAACATTGTTAAGGGATACAAAAATGACACGTTCCGCTCTGCTCGCCGCTCTGCTAGCTCTTGCTCTTACCGCTTGCGGTCAAAAAGAAGAGGCTCCTGCTGAAGCACCAGTTGTTGAAGCGCCAGCTGCTGAAGCTCCTGCTGCTCCTGCTGAAGCTACTCCAGCTCCAGAAGTTGCTCCTGAAGCTACTCCAGCTCCAGAAACACCAGCTGCTGAAGCTACTCCAGCTCCTGCTGAAGCTAAGTAAGTTTCAAGCAAAAACGGTTTCATACAGCGGCTCTGCTTGAAAAAGCGGGCCGCTAGCAACGGTTGATATTAGTCAGATATGAGCTAATACAATTTTAGCGGGTGAGACAAAAACAAAAAGCCGACATAATGTCGGCTTTTTGTTTATACATATGCGGCTTTAATCATTCGTGTTGAACTGACAACCTAATTCATAGCTCTCCAGTCGAATCCCAGTTCCTGGTCTGCTATCCCTATCCATTCAGTCGCACAGTTCAAGACTGCACTCAGCGCTTTGCTGGCAAGTTCCGGCGAATTATTCTT
>JAZKEL010000268.1:0-4228 GCA_040387075.1 Pseudomonadota bacterium | reverse complement strand
ATCACCCTGACTTCAGCCGTACCAGAGCCGGAAACATACGGCATGATGCTGGCCGGTCTGGGCTTGATGGGATTTGTTGCACGTCGTCGTAAAGCGTAATGACTGTTTAGCAATAGAATAAAAAAACCCGCTACGGCGGGTTTTTTTATTCTAATAGGCCGCTATGGATCAGCGGTCGCGTACCAATTTTATTCAATTCATCATTTGCATCCAGCCGGTATCCCACGCTATAGACGGAATGCAGCTTAAATCCATTTTCGGGTTTTAATACCAGCTTATTGCGAATCTCGGAAATATGGGTATCCAGTGTCCTGGAAGTGACGACGGCCTCCAGTCCCCAGACCTTTTCGATCAGGTGCCGGCGGGAAAGCGTCCGTCCTATGTTCTGGAACAGAAAAACTGCCAGGTCGAACTCTTTGGCTTTAATGTCGAGCACCACACCGCTTATCTCGAGCGATTTATTGACCGTGTTGAAATTAAAAGGTCCCCGCACTATCGTTTTAGCGCCATAGTCAGGACGAAAACGCCGAATAAGCGCTTTGATGCGGGCCACCAATTCGTTGATACGGATAGGCTTGCACATGAAGTCATCCGCACCTACCGCCAGTGCCTGCACGATAGCCTTTTCGTCGGTACGGCTCGTCAAAAGCAGGATGGGGATATGCGTTTCATAATGCTGCCTCACCCACAGGACGACGCTGGTACCTGAAATGTCAGGCAAATGCCAATCGATAAGCAGGAAGTCGAAGCTTTCCCGTCGCAGGGCTTTAATGACTGACTTACCGGATTGGTAAATATGGCATTTATGGCCGATGGACAGGACGCATTTTTTGATGATCTCGGCATCTCTCGTACTGTCAACAACTGCAGCGATACGCATAGTATTTAATACCTAAGTCATTCAGGACGCCGACAATACTGGGTGTCCCAGGCATTAATTGATGAGGGTTGCCAACCGCGTAGCAGTGATCTCTAACTGACCAGCCTTACTTTACTGGCATATTTCTGTTTGCCATATTCCTTGGGGTCACCCTGGCATTCAAGATGGAACTTGCTTACCGATTCCAGCAGGTTCGCAGCCTGATCCACCAAGGATTCAGCCGCTGCCGCCGCTTGTTCGACCAGGGCCGAATTTTGCTGGGTCACTTGGTCCATCTGCGTGATGGCGTTGTTTATTTGCTCGATGCCCGCACTCTGCTCCGATGATGCGGCAGAAATCTCGCTCATGATGTCGGTCACGCGCTGCACTGAGCTTACGATTTCATTCATGGTCCTTCCGGCATCTTCGACCAGCTGGGTTCCTTCATGTACTTTTCCCACGGAGTCTGAAATCAGCAGCTTGATTTCCTTGGCAGCGCTTGCGGAGCGCTGCGCCAGATTCCGCACTTCGGCCGCGACCACAGCGAATCCTCGGCCCTGCTCACCTGCACGGGCTGCCTCGACCGCTGCATTCAAGGCCAGGATATTGGTCTGGAAAGCGATGCCGTCGATCACGCTGATGATGTCCTCAATCTTGCGGGAGCTGGTGTCGATGTCCGCCATCGTCACCACCACCTTGCCCACGACTTCGCCGCCTTTCTGCGCCACTTCGGATGCTATCGCGGCTAGCCGATTAGCCTGTACAGCGTGTTCTGCGTTTTGCCTGACGGTAGAAGAAAGCTCTTCCATGCTGGAAGCGGTTTCCTCAAGTGAGGACGCCTGCTCTTCCGTGCGTTGCGAAAGGTCATTGTTGCCGGAGGATATCTCGTTCGCAGCAGTGTTGATGGTATCGCCGGATTCCTGGATCTGGGAAACAATGCTGGCAATATTGTCGAGGAGTGCATTCACCCCCTCGCACAGGCCGCCGATATCGCCGGTTTTATCTTCGAGGCCGATTCGGTTGCTCAGATCGCCGGCTTTGGCAGCAGCCACCACGGCTTGCGTTTCAGCGACGGCTTTTACCAAGGCCTGCGACACCTGCATGGCGGCAGTGACGTCTGAGGCAAACTTGACGACCTTCACAACGTGGCCGTTCATGTCCAGTATAGGATTGTAGGAGGCCTGCAACCACACCTCCCGCCCGCCTTTGGCGATGCGCTTGTATTGCCCGGCATCAAATTTCCCTGACCGCAGTTGTTCCCAGAATGCCCGATACTCAGCGCTTGCCTTGTAGGCTGGATCCACAAACTTGCTGTGGTGCTGGCCGACCGCTTCCTCTTCGCTATACCCCATTACGCTGAGGAAATTGCTGTTCACTGCAGTGACTGTACCGTCGGGAGTGAACTCGATGACGGCCTGGTTGTTGCGGATCGCCGAAAGCTGGCCTTCAAAATCTGCCGCCCTGGTTTTATCTGCGGTGATATTGGTCGCAAATTTCACGACTTTTATCACCTCGCCATTGATGTTCTTGATCGGGTTATAGGAAGCCTGTATCCAGACTTCCCTGCCGCCTTTGCCCAGGCGCTTATAGACGCCCTGGTCGAATTCTCCTTTGTTCAGCCTTTCCCAGAAGGCGCGGTACTCATCGCTGGCTTTATACGCGGGTTCGACAAAAGCACTGTGGTGCGTACCGATTGCCTCCTCTTCCGTGTAGCCTAGAAAATCCAGGAAATTCTGGTTAGCCTCGATCACCTTGCCGTCCGGCGAAAAGGAAATCACGCCCAGGGATTGCCCGATTGCGGACAGTTGCCCATGCAAGAGCGCTTCCATCTCCTTTTGCGTGCTGATATCACTTGCATATTTGACGACTTTAACCGGCTGGCCATTCAAGTCGAATATCGGGTTGTAGGAGGCTTGGAGCCATAGTTTCCTGCCCCCCTTCCCGATTCGCTGGTACTGGCCGGCATCGTACTCGCCGCGTGAAAGCTTTTCCCAGAATGCCTTGTATTCGCTGGAAGCCTTATAGACTTTGTCCACAAACATGCTGTGGTGATGCCCGACTATTTCTGCAGCGGAATAGCCCGTGACGTTTTCGAAGTTATCGTTCACAGCCAGGATATTGCCATCCAGGTCGAATTCGATCACGCCTTGTGATTTACTGATGGCAGCCAATTTACCTTCAAAATCGGCATGCTCTTGTTTACTTGCCGTCGTCTCAGTGGCGTACTTTACAACCTTGAATGGTTTGCCGTTAAGATCAAAGATAGGATTATAGGAAGCCTGAAGCCATATCTCCCTTCCACCCTTGGCGATACGCTTATATTGCCCGGCATCAAAATCCCCGTTTGCCAGCTTTTTCCAGAAATCCTTGTACTCCACGCTATTGCGGTAAGCAGGCTCGACAAACATGCCATGATGCTGTCCAACCACTTCGGCGGCACTATAGCCGGTCACCGTGGCGAAATTCTCGTTGATTTTCAGGATGACACCGTTGAGGTCGAATTCGATAACCCCCTGCGCCTTGCTGATGGCCGCCAATTGCCCCTCGAAATCCGCTTTTTGGAGCTTCGATTGCCGCGATTCAAACATTTTAAAAACGTTATTAAAGGCATTGGTTAACATTGACGATCTCCTGAATATCAATTGTTAACGTCCATCTTCCCCCAATATTTAAAAGAATAATATAAAAATATTGAATTTATTCAATAGCGTAGACAATAGTTATCATGCATTAATCAATCGTTTTTATACCGGATCGAATAAGCACGTGCGTCCTAGCAACATTCATACTGCTGATATAATTAGTCAGGGAATCTTTTCTCTTCTCACAAGACTGCGGAAAGACAACATTAAAGCTGCAGTTGCTTGATGCGACATCAACGGGCTGTTCAGGGTGGCAGCCCGACAGCGTCACGCTTTGAATTTTCCTTCAAGGGCTAGTTTTGCGAATAGCTCTTCTTTTTGAAAAAGAATAGTTCGATTGCCGCCGATAGATTCATAGACAAATGTCTGGTCGGCATTATTGAATACCAAATTACCGACATGAATAGAATTCAAGAATACTTTTTGGATAGTGGTCGGGTTGGTGTTTACCGGTTCAAATTTAATCATCTTCTCTCTACTCCAAGTGCATGTCTCTGTTTCAAGTGCATGAGAAAAATTTTATTAAATCCTTTTTTTGGTGTCAATCGTCACTGACTGAATTTTAATTGATGACACCATTGTTAAGCGCCATTAAATTAGCAGCCCAATCTGGATGTGTCTGAACGAAGACTCTATATCAGTCCTTATACCTTGATTTAAAGACTATCTCCCCTAGCACCTTCAACGCATTTTCTACTTTCTCGTCATACCCATGACCATAATTCAA
>JAZKEL010000267.1:2639-3262 GCA_040387075.1 Pseudomonadota bacterium | reverse complement strand
GCACCATGCAACGGCGCTATTATTTTCTGGCTGAGTGCTAATGATGCCTTCGCGGTAATTATTATCCGGGCGTTGTGCAAATTGTGTTTCCATTTCAAGCTCCAGTCAATTTGTGAATTGCTAACATATAAACTGGCACTGATCATGTCTGTACGAAAACACACACTCTCACATTGTTGTGCTTATGCGGGTTAGCGCACTGATCTTGGTGAATTCCCACTTTATTGTTTGCGCGTGCGACGTGCTTGAAGTGGGCGGTGGTTTGCATTGACGGTTAACGTGACGGCGCCGATTGTGTCCACACCGTCGAGAACGCCGTCAGGGGTAACGGGACCAGACACTATAAGTGTTTGTCGAGCAGCATACGCAGTGGGTGAGCAGGCTGCGATGGCACCGGCTACAGCAAGTGCAATTAATTTAGTGTTCATAAAATCCTTAATACTTTTGTTGGATCAGTACTGAACATTAATTTTTTACGGAACGTAAAGAAGAAGATGTAGCAGGCTTGAAAGGGCTTATAGCAGCCAAGCATGGTATAGGCATGCCTTTCAAACCTGTGTGGGGTAGGTCACATAGCCCTTAGTCCATTAAGACTATTGCTCGATGCATGTTTTTAAGCATTC
>JAZKEL010000267.1:0-2629 GCA_040387075.1 Pseudomonadota bacterium | reverse complement strand
GATAGCTGATGCACCGGCTACCTTGGCATAGGGGATGCAGTCAGTGATGAGAGTGCAGTGCTAAGCTGATGAATCCCATCATTCGCAATTATCCAGATCGTTAAAGGTAGGCATTATGAAGAATCAAACGCTTGCACAGTTCCTGCATGGCCAGCAGCGGCAAGATGGTCAATTGAATCCTGATATTGCCCAGCTCATGACGGATATTGCGAACGCGTGCAAGCATATTGCTGTCGCCGTCAGGACAGGTGCCCTGGATGGGAATATGGGCAGTCTTGATTCTGAAAACGTGCAGGGGGAAACGCAGAAACAATTAGACGTTATTACAAACGATATCTTTCTTCAGATGAATATGTCGTCCGGCCATTATGCAGGGATGGCCTCCGAGGAGCTGGAGGATCCGTATGCGATACCTGAAGCTTACATAAGGCAGGGCAAGTACCTGTTATTGTTTGACCCCCTGGACGGTTCGTCTAACGTGGATGTGAATATTTCTGTCGGGACGATCTTTTCAATTCTAAAGTGCGATGCAGGTACCAAAAATCCTGCACTCAAGGATTTTCTTCAGCCGGGAACGGCACAGATCTGTGCCGGTTATGCCTGTTACGGCTCATCCACTATGTTGGTGTTTACCACTGGGCAGGGAGTAGATGGCTTTACGCTGGATACTGAAGCTGACGAATTTATATTGACGCATCCCCGCATGCATATTCCGGCGGATACGAATGAGTTTGCTATCAATATGTCGAACTGCAAAAGTTGGGACGGTGTCGTCACACGCTATATCGAAGAGTGTCTATGCGGCGTGAATGGGGTGCGCGGTAAACAGTTCAATATGCGATGGGTCGGCTCTATGGTGGCGGAAGTACATAGGATACTTGTGAGGGGCGGCATTTTCTTATATCCCCTCGATAGTAAAAATAAAATGAAGGGCGGCAGGTTGCGCTTGATGTATGAGGCCAACCCCATGAGTTTTATTATTGAACAGGCCGGCGGCATGTCGGTTTCGGGCGCCGACCGTATCATGGCATTAATCCCCGATGCCCTTCATCAGCGCATTCCAGTCATCATGGGGTCCCGCAATGAAGTGGACAGGATTCATCGTTATTACCTGGAATAAATAATGCCTTACCAGGCTGGATAATCAGCCATTCAGGCTCTTACTCACCACCTCGAACACGTCGCTGGAAAGATTGCCTGATTCAAGAATGGATTGAAGCGCGGCTTTCATCTGCGACTGGAGAACAGGCGTATAGCGCTTCCACTCGCGGAATGGGCTGACCTGGCGGGAAGCGATCTGCGGGTTGATCGCATTCAATTCGATGATCGCATCCCTCAGGATGGCGTAACCTTTACCGCTCGGATCGTGGAACTTCACCGGGTTATTGATCGCAAATGCCGAATACAGCGAGCGTACACGGTTGGGATTCTTGATATTGAATTCCGCATGGTTGCGCAGCCTGGCGAAGTCGTCGAAGATCGCTTCGCGGTTGGCGATGGCCTGCAGCGAGAACCATTTATCCACCACCAGCTGGTAGCCCTTGAAGCGTTCGAAGAAATCGGAGAATACCTCTTCACGTTGCGGCTGCGTGCTGTCTGCCAGGCAGGATAAGGCTGCGACGCGATCCGTCATGTTGTCGGCCTGCTCGTAATGCGCTTTGGCGCGTGCCGCACAACCGCTGCCGTTGGTCACGGTCAGCAATTCCAGCACGGTGTTCTGCAGTGCCCTGCGCCCCATGGCATCTGGCGAAATGGAGAACTTGCCATCGCTGCCATTCGCTTCATAGAGGCGGGCCAGGGCATCTTTATGCGCGCGCTTGATGGCCGTGAGGATATGGGTGCGGGCGCTATCGATGGCTGCGGGATCGATTACCTCTAATGTCTGGCCGATGACTGCAATGGCCGGCAAGGAGAGGGCGCGTGCCAGTAAGGCTTGGTCGCCTTGTCCGGCGATGCCCTGGTCTATGATGATGCCGAAATCCTCGATGAACTGCGAAATGTCAGCGTCGCGATCCGCCATCATACGGGCGATGGTGCGAAGTGCGATGGTCTGGCCGGCCTCCCATTTGTTGAAGCCGTCGGTATCATTGAGCTGTAGCAGCCGCAGGTCGTCATCGCTCAAATCCGTCGTCAGTTTTACCGGCGCAGAAAAGCCGCGCAGGATGGAAGGTACTGGGCGGCTAGCCACATTATCGAACACAAACTGTTGTTCGCGAGTTGTCATTTCAAGCACTTGCGTGGCATGTGTTTCATTGCCTTGCCCATCCAGCAATCCAACGGCGACTGGAATATGCAAAGGTTTTTTATCTGTCTGCCCGGGGGTATCGGGTTGCGATTGCCGAATGGTCAGCGTATACCGGCTTTGTGCCTGGTCGTAATGGCCGGAGACAGACAGCGACGGTGTGCCAGCCTGTTTGTACCAGAGGAAGAACTGCGACATGTCGCGCCCGGATGCATCTGCCATGCATTGCACGAAATCATTGCAGGTGACGGCATGGCCGTCATAACGATCGAAGTAAAGATCGGTGGCCTTGCGGTAGGTGTCTTCCCCCAGCAGGATGTATTGCATACGGATCAGTTCCGAGCCTTTTTCGTACACGGTCGAGGTGTAGAAATTGCTGATCTCGAT
>JAZKEL010000266.1:1054-5480 GCA_040387075.1 Pseudomonadota bacterium | reverse complement strand
CATCTATGCGGCGACGCAATACGGCTGCAGCGTGACCACCACCACCATTTCAAAAGCCCAGTACGAACTGGCAGTCGAGCGTGTGAAGCAGGCCGGGCTGGAGCATAAAATCACATTATTGCTTAGCGATTACAGGGACTTGCAGGGTAAATTTGACAAACTGGTTTCAATCGAGATGATAGAAGCTGTGGGGCATGCCTATTACGATACCTACTTCGCCAAATGCGCAGCATTGCTTAAACCGGACGGCATGATGCTGGTCCAGGCCATCACGATTGCCGACCAGCGTTATGAGTCGGCTAAACATTCGGTGGATTTCATACAGCGCTATATTTTCCCCGGCAGCTGCATCCCTTCGGTGACCGCCCTGGTTGACAGTGTCACCCGTGCTACGGATCTGCGCCTGTTCAACCTGGAAGACATCGGCCCGCACTATGCCAGGACGCTGGCCGAATGGCGCATCAACTTCTTCCGCAATATCGAGCAGGTGCGAGCCCTGGGGTACCCTGAGGAATTCATCCGCATGTGGGAGTTTTACCTGTGTTATTGCGAAGGCGGCTTCGAGGAGCGCGCACTGGGCGATGTGCATATGCTGCTGGTGAAGCCGGACAACCGCAGGGATGTCATCGCCGGCGAGATTCGGCGGCGGGTACGATAACCCTCATGATATTTCTTGGCCTGCAGCGGTCCATGCTGGCCATGCCATACACTGGCAGCCAATAAGCACGCCGTTGCACGTCGGTTTGGCCATACGTCCTTTGTTCGGCTTGTACACCCCATTTGTGAAGTCTGCGAGATTGCCTTAGACTCTGGCTGTAACATCTGGTTACTATGTTCATCAGGGCGTTGAAAATTAATCAAATTTAAGAATCGGGCATGACCATGTTCATATTTTTTCAGCGGCCATATTAAACAGCCATGCTGTTTACCCTCGGGGAAGACGCACCAATAAAAACCAGGTTGCTGGCGATCTACTTCGTCATCAACCTGCTGACCATGGCCGTCATTTTCGTCATCATCCTGGCTTACGACTACTACAGCTTCCGCAATAGCCTGGTGCAGAACATCAATATCCAGGCCAATATCATCGAAAGCAATATGGAGTCGGCGCTGAGCTCCAACAACCGGCAAAAAGCGGAAGACATATTGTCGGCCCTGCAGTTCTCATCGCAGATAGACCGGGCGGAGATACTGCTTGCCGATGGCAGCCACTTTGCCCAGTACAACAAAAATGCACCCCCTCCGGGCGACGGGGCGTATACCCGGAAAGACTGGCGCCACATGGTACTCAAGCATCCCATCATGCTGGGGGATAAGGAGATCGGCACCCTCTTCATCCACGCCAGCCTTAATCGCCTGTATATCAGCCTGGTATTGTTTGCCTTGATCACGGCCCTGGCCGGCCTGCTGGCGCTTACCGGTGCTTATATCCTGTCGCGCCGCATCAGTTTCGGCATATCCCAACCCCTGCAGGACCTGACACAGCTGATGCGCCAGATCATCCAGCACCAGGATTTCACGGTGCGCTCGAAAATCGTCTCCGATAATGAGATCGGCTTGCTGGCAGGCGGCCTGAACGACATGCTCAGCCATATCGAGAAGCGGGATGCGGCACTGGCCCGTGAGCTTGAACAGCGCAAAGCCGTGGAGGAAAGCCTGGACCAGCTGGCGCATTACGACAATGTTACGCAGCTCCCCAACCGCCATTTCTTCAATACCTACCTGCAGGCTGCTATCGACCAGGCAGAGGGCTCCAGTCTTGTCCTGGGGGTGATGTTCATCGACCTGGACAATTTCAAGATCGTCAACGATACCCTGGGCCACCAGTCCGGCGACTTGCTACTCAAGGAAGCCTCGCAGCGCATCCAGCAGACGCTGAGCGATGATGAAAAGATATTCCGCATAGGCGGCGACGAGTTCGCCATCGTTATCAAGAATATCCATACTCTGGACCATGCGGTCGCGCAGGCCGAGGCGGTGGCCAAGGAAGTGATCCGCGTACTGCACCTGGCGTTCGACCTGCACAATAACGAGATCTATGTCGGTGCAAGCATCGGCATCAGCTTCTTCCCGACCCAGGCAAGCGACCTGTCGTCGCTGCTGAGTAATGCCGATGCTGCCATGTATCACGCCAAATCGCTGGGGAAGAACAATTTCCAGCATTACCATGTCGACATGGAAGGTCGTATCCGCCGCCGCCTCAATATGGAAAACAGCCTGCGCCGTGCCATCGACGCCGATGAGCTCGAGCTCTACTACCAGCCGCAGGTCGAAGTGGATACCCTTCGTATCGTCGGTTTCGAAGCGCTGCTGCGCTGGCACCACCCCAAGATGGGCACCATCACTCCGTCGGAATTCATCCCGCTGGCAGAAGAGTCGGGCCTCATATTGCAGATAGGCGGATGGGTGATGGTGACTGCCTGTTACCAGATGCAGCGCTGGCAAAAGGTGCTGGGGCCCGATGTGCGCATCGCCGTCAACTTTACCGCACGCCAGCTCAAGGATGAGGCCATGGTGGAAAAAGTGCTGCATGCACTGGCGATCACCGGCCTGCCTGCGCATACACTGGATCTCGAGTTGACGGAAAGCAGCCTCATGGACAATAGCGACCTGTCGATAGGCAAGATGAATGAGCTGCGCAGTTCCGGCATCAATATCTCCATCGACGATTTCGGCACCGGTTTCTCTTCGCTCAGCTACCTGAAACGTTTCCCGCTCAATGCCCTTAAAATCGACCGCAGCTTCATCAGCGATATTCCGGGGGATGAGGACGACGTGGCCATCACCAATGCCATCATCGCCCTGGCCAATACACTCAAGATCGAGGTGATTGCCGAAGGGGTGGAAACGCGCAATCAGTTGAATTACCTCAGGGAAAACAACTGCAGGCTGGCCCAGGGCAATTTCCTCAGCGTGCCATTGCCCGCCAGGAAGATGGAGGATTTCCTCTACTCCCTGGAAAAGCCGATGCACCTCAACCTGCCGGACTAAAGTTTAGTCACCCCGCAATTTAGTCATCCGGCGTTTTCATCCAACGTTGCGCGCCTTACTTTTCCGCCTTAAGGGCGCAGATCCTCTGCAGCATGGCAGGCGGGTTTTGCTCCAGCATTCCCTGTTCGAACGCCAGTATCTTCAACTGCGGCATGTATATGTCCAGCAATTCATCTTCCGCCAGCAGGAAATCCGGGTTATGCGGCCTGCCGTAGGCCTGCTGCCCCTGCATGAAGGTTTCATAGATCAGGATACCGCCAGGCTTGAGCGTTGCAGCCAAGAGGTTCATTAATGGCCGGTGCAGGTAACGGCACACCACGATGCCATCGAATTGTTCATTTCGTTCATTGGCGTACGGCCACGCAGCCTGCTCCAGGTCGGCCTGACGCAGGCGGATGCCGGGCAGGTGCTGCAAGCTATCCAGCGCGGCCTGGTTGATGTCCACAGCCTCTACACGATAGCCCTGCTCCAGCAGCCAGCGCGCATTACGGCCATAGCCGGCAGCGACATCCAGCACCCGGCCGCCGGGCAGGATGTGGTGCGCATGGCGGCACATCCAGGCGGACGGCACAAAACCGGAAGCGCCGGCATGCACATGCGCCGGATCGTGATGGGCGTCAGGGGTGGTGTCCTCGATTTTGCTCATGGCCTCAGTTCCGTGGCATCAATAAATACAGCGTATGCAGTATGATAGGCGACATTCTAAACCTGCACCCGACTATCCCTCCTACGGCTTCATGAAGCATCCTACTGCACGCATCCATTGGCAATCCGGCCAGCCATATTCCGTCGATTACGAGGATATCTATTTCTCCACGGAAAACGGCCTAGAAGAGACCGCCCATGTTTTCCTGCAGGGCAACCGCCTTGCCGAGCGCTGGACACAACTCTTCGAAGCTCAACATCCGGATCATTTTACGATCGCGGAAACAGGCTTCGGCACCGGCCTGAACTTCCTGTGCGCCTGGCAGTTATGGGATCGATTATCAGGGAAGGCACTGCCAGGTTTAAACGCCGCGACATTGCATTTCATCAGTACGGAAGCCCATCCGCTGGCACATGCAGACCTGCAGGCAGCACTGGCGCTATGGCCCCAACTCGACCGTTACAGTGCGCAACTGTTGACACGCTACCGTTACATGGCGCCGGGGTTCCACAGGCTGGAATTCGATCATGGACGCGTGGTCCTCACCCTGCTGATCGGCGATATCAAGGATACTCTGCCGCAACTCAAGGCCAATGTCGACGCCTGGTTCCTGGATGGGTTCTCACCCTCTAAAAATCCGGGCATGTGGCAAGCAGACCTGTTCCGCACTATGGCAGCGCTTTCCACCCCTAGTACTGATGGAGGGCCGGGCACGACATTTTCCACGTTCACCAGTGCCGGCTTCGTTAAACGCGGCTTGCAGGATGCTGGCTTTAACGTGAGGAAAGT
>JAZKEL010000266.1:0-1044 GCA_040387075.1 Pseudomonadota bacterium | reverse complement strand
GAGGAAAGTGGCCGGTTTTGGCCGCAAACGCGAAATGCTGAGTGGCGAATTCGGGCCCGCCTCTCCCACCATCCCGGAAACCCCGCCTGTCAGGATCGGCATGGCAAAGACCCGGCCGAAACGCGCCATCGTCATCGGCGGCGGCATCGCGGGTTGTGCCAGCGCTTATGCACTGGCGAGACGCGGCTGTCAGGTCACGCTGGTTGAACGTCATGCCGGATTGGCCCAGGAAGCATCAGGCAATCCCGTCGGGATCCTCTACCCCCGGCTGGCAGCCGCCAGCGCAGTGCTCGGCGACCTTGCCTTATCGGGTTACCTGCATACCTTGCGCCTGCTACAGGCTAGCGCGATTGAATATCATGCCTGCGGTGTGTTCCAGTCTGGCTACGACGACGCCGAACTGGCGCGCTGCCAGGCGATATCGCAACAAGGGCTGCCGCACGATGTCGTGCAATACCTGGATGCAAACCAGGCAAGCGCGATCGCCGGCGTACCTATAAGCCGGGACGGCCTGTATTTCCCGGATGCCGGATGGATCAACCCTGCAGCGCTATGCGCCAGGTTAGCCCAGCAGGAAGGCATAGAAATAAAGACATCGATGCAGGCCTTAAAGCTTGTGCAGGCAGGTGAAGGCTGGCAGGTGTGGGGGGCAAATGGCCTGATAGAAACAGCAGAAATCGCCATCATCGCCGGCGCTATGGAAAGTATGCAGTTTGAGCAAACAGCGCATTGCCCGCTCGAGCCGGTACGTGGGCAGGTTAGCATGCTGCCGCAAACGGATGCCAGCTCGCGCCTGAAAACCGTGGTGTGCAGCGATGGCTATATCAGTCCGGCCCATCAAGGCCTGCACTGTGCAGGCGCCACCTTCTCGCCCTGTGAAATCGGCACCGAGTTACGCATGGAAGACCAACAGCAGAATCTCGCCATGCTGGAGAGGATGCTGCCCGGCCTCTACCGAACCGGCCAGGAGAACGCCACAGACCCGGCATTGCAGGGCCGTGCCGCCATACGCTGCGCGACACCCGATTACCTGCCCATGGCCGG
>JAZKEL010000265.1:1287-19970 GCA_040387075.1 Pseudomonadota bacterium | reverse complement strand
CAGGAAGCAGGCATGATAGATGCACAGGCAGTGCAGCACTCGATTTCCGTGCCATTGCTGGGCATACACCCTACCGTACAAGGCTTGACTGCACAGGGTATGGTGCTGCTACTGATCATCGCGGGCATGCTGCTGACCCGCCGCCAGCAGGCCAAACCCGCCTGAATCGGGCAGCAACACAAGGGGATATCCTACTAGAGGGTTGTTACACAGTCCTGAACATGAAATAGACCGCGCCCATCAGGCATAAACCGGCCCATAAGAAATCAAGCTTCATGGGCTGGTGCATATAAAAAACAGCGAATGGCAGGAACACGGTAAGGGTAATCACCTCTTGCAGTATCTTCAGCTGTGCCAGGCTCAGGGCGCCATAGCCGATACGGTTTCCCGGCACTTGCAGCAGGTATTCGAATAGCGCAATCCCCCAGCTGAGGAATGCCGCGATATACCAGGGTTTGTCGCTTAGATTCTTGAGGTGTGCATACCATGCAAACGTCATGAAGACGTTCGACATGGTAAGCAATAGGACAGTTTTTAAGATAACAGGCATCAGGATACTGCCCTAAGGTTGGATAACTTAGATGGCAGTTTCGCCGGTTTCGCCGGTACGGATACGGATGACCTGCTCAACCGAC
Source organism: Pseudomonadota bacterium (assembly GCA_040387075.1). Classification (GTDB taxonomy): domain Bacteria; phylum Pseudomonadota; class Gammaproteobacteria; order Burkholderiales; family Methylophilaceae; genus DATHXC01. The sequence continues at coordinate 19,335 of JAZKEL010000265.1, read as the reverse complement.
GTGACGAAAATCTTGCCGTCGCCGATCTTGCCTGTGCGTGCAGCCTTGATGATGGCTTCCATGGCAGGCTCTACCAGGTCGGCACCCACTACCAGCTCGATCTTGATCTTGGGCAGGAAGTCCACAACATACTCAGCACCGCGATACAGTTCGGTATGGCCTTTCTGACGGCCAAAGCCCTTGACTTCAGTCACTGTCAGGCCGTTAACGCCTATCTCCGACAAGGCTTCACGCACTTCATCCAGTTTAAATGGTTTGATGACAGCTTCAATCTTCTTCATGCTTCACTACCTCCCCTAAGTCTATTGTGTGTAACTTTACCGTTGAAAACAAATTTTGATGTTATAGGATAACGCCTGTCTTTGCCAAATCCACGTTGCGTAATGCGCACTCCTAAAGGCGCCTGGCGTCGCTTGTACTCGTTACGGTCGATCAGTGTGGTCACTCGCACTACATCCTGCTCACGATAGCCCATGTCGATAATTTCTGAGCGGCTTAGATCGTGCTCGACATACGCCTCCATAATAGCATCCAATATCTCATATGCGGGCAAGCTATCTTGATCAGTTTGCCCGGGACGCAATTCTGCAGAGGGCGGTCGCAGGATGATGCGCTGTGGAATCACCGGCGAGATGCCGTTGCGATAGGCCGCCAGTTTGTAGACCATGGTCTTGGGCACATCCTTCAGCACAGAAAAACCGCCGGCCATGTCGCCGTAAAGCGTTGAGTAACCCACTGCCATCTCGCTCTTGTTGCCTGTGGTCAAGACTATGCTGCCGAATTTATTAGAGAGCGCCATTAATAGCATGCCGCGTATCCTGGCTTGCAGGTTCTCTTCTGCGGTGTCGAACGCCAGGCCTGAAAACTCGGCGGCCAGTGTTTCGCGGAACCCCTCGAATAAAGTGCCTATCGGCAATTCGCTATGGCGCACGCCCAGGCCTTGCGCCATTTCCAGCGCGTCCTTGTTACTCATGTCAGCGGTGAATTCGGAGGGCATCATCACCACACGCACTTTGTCAGCACCCAGCGCATCCACGGCAATCGCCAGTGTCAGCGCAGAGTCGATACCGCCTGACAGCCCCAGCAACACACCGGGAAAGCCATTTTTGGCGATGTAATCCTGCAGGCCAAGGCACAGGGCACGGTAGATGGACGGCTCGACAGGCAGGTTAGGGATAATTTCCGCCGGAACAGGATTCGCCCGGTTGGCCGGGCTTGTATCCAGCTGGACAATTGCCAGGGCTTCGACGAATTCGGGCAGCTGCTGTACCACGACGCCGCATCTATCCACGACAAAAGATGCACCGTCGAAGACCAGTTCATCCTGTCCGCAAACCATGTTGATATAGACCACCGGCAGGCCGGTTTCCGCCACCCGGTCGCGCGCAACGCCGTACCGCGTAGCCTGCTTTTCCATGTGGTAAGGGGAGGCATTCAGGGTCAGCAGCACCTCTGCACCTGCCTGCTTTGCAAGCCTGGCGGGCTCTGCCTCCCAGATATCGGCGCAGATCAGTACGCCGCACTGCAGGCCGCGATGCTCGAATACCAGCGCGTCTTTCCCCGGCGTGAAATAACGCACCTCATCGAACACGCTATCGTTCGGCAGGATTTGTTTATGGTAGGTGGCGACGATAGCGCCGCCCTGCAGCACGGAAGCGGCGTTATAACAAACGCCCTGGTGCGAAATCGGGTGGCCGACCACAACGGTGATGGCGGGCAGGCTGGCTGCCAGTTTCACCAGTGCATCCGCACATACCTGGTTAAAGTCATCCCTTAGCAACAGGTCTTCAGGCGAATAGCCTGTCAATGCCAGTTCGGGAGTCAGCATCATGGTGGCGCCCAGCGCCAGTGACTGCTCTGCGTAATCGATGATCCTGGCGATATTGCCGTCGATATCGCCGACACTGCAATTGATCTGCGCAATCGCGACGTTAATCATGCCTGGCTTGACCATGTCCGGTTCGAGCATCTGTAAATATCCGCTTTCCCAGGTAAGCCTTACTCAAGGGTAGTCTCAATAACTGCCCCCAGCGTCCTTGATCAGCTTGACCATGTCCGGGTTCTGGCCTTTAAGCGCATATACCAGTGCTGTCAGGCCGTACTGGTCTTTGGCTTTCACCTTTGCGCCGTTATCCAGCAGCAGCTTGGCCATTTCCACGGAGTCATTGTCCACTGCCAGCTGCAGCAATGGCGTGCCTTCAGAATCTTTATGGTTAACATTGGCGCCTTTGGCGACCAGCACCTGCGCTACCGGCAACTGGGCTTTCTTGACGGCCCAGGTCAGTGCTGTCCAGTCGGACTGGTCTTTTTCCTCGATTTTCGAGCCTTTAGCCAGCATCAATTCCACTGCTTCCGCATGCCCTTCGCGTGCTGCATACATCAATGGAGTAATGCCATAGCGGTCATGCGCCTTGAGGTCGGCACCATTGTCGATCAATGTGGTGATGGTCGGGATATCGCCATTCTTGGCAGCGTACATCAGCACGCTTTTACCGTCATCGCTCTTGGAACTCGCATCAACCCCATGCTTGACCAGCAAGGTCACAAACTCCGAGAACCCGGAAGTGGCGGCCATGCCGAGGGCGCTCCAGCCGGAACCATCGCGTATCTTGGGGTCTGCGCCATGATCCAGCAACACATTGGCCGTCGCCACGAAGTTCTTCTTGGCGGCGAACATAAGCGGCGTCCAGCCGCCGCTATCGCGGGCATTGGGGTCGGCCCCTTTTTCCAGCAGTGCCAGCACCACATCCGGCTTATCCTTACGGGCGGCATACATCAGGGGGGTGATGCCGTTTTCATCGCGGGCATTGGGATTCGCCCCGCTCTTCAGCAAGGCCTTGACCGTTTCCAGATCGCCTTTGGAGGCAGCCGTCAGCAAATAGGGGACGTCCTCTGCTGCAATGGCAGTCACGATGCCAACAAGACAGGAAATGGCCATGAGGGCGATGGCTATATATCGATAAAAAATTCGGCGCATCATGTTATCCAGTGATTAGCCGGGTAGCGTTACATACCCGGTATTTAATACAGTAAAGACTTAACTGTTGCCGGCACTACCTGGCAGCAGCCTGGCCGGCATTGGCCTGGATTGCTGCCAGCACCGCTTCCCCCAACCCTGCAGGTGAGCTAGCCACAATCACGCCAGCACGTTCCAGCGCGGCAATCTTGTCTTCTGCCTTGCCGCTACCGCCGGAAATAATCGCCCCGGCATGCCCCATGCGTTTACCCTTTGGCGCAGTCTGCCCGGCGATATAACCGGCCACCGGCTTGGTCACGTGACTCTTGATATAGTCTGCAGCGGCTTCTTCATCCGCACCGCCGATTTCACCCACCATGATGATGGCTTGAGTCTCCGGGTCGGCCTGGAACATCTCCAGGCATTCGATAAAATTAAGCCCGCGTATAGGGTCGCCGCCTATGCCCACACAGGTGGATTGACCCAATCCCAGCGCAGTCGTTTGATGCACGGCTTCGTAGGTCAATGTGCCGGAACGCGAAACGATGCCGACCTTGCCGCGTAAATGGATGCTGCCGGGCATGATGCCGATCTTGCATTCGTCCGGGGTTATCACACCAGGGCAATTCGGGCCGATCAGCTTGACGTTATTGGCTTTCAAGGCCGCCTTCACGTTCAGCATGTCCAGCACCGGGATGCCCTCGGTGATGCAGATGATCAATGGCACGCCGGCATCGCAGGCTTCCAGTATCGAGTCGGCGGCGAACGGCGGCGGTACATAGATCACCGAGGCATTGGCACCGGTTTCGCGCACCGCGTCGCGCATGGTGTTGAAGACCGGCAGGTCGAGATGCTGCTGGCCGCCTTTGCCGGGGGTAACGCCGCCGACCATCTTGGTGCCGTACGCGATCGCCTGCTGGGAATGGAACGTACCCTGCTTACCGGTGAAGCCCTGGCACAACACTTTTGTATCTTTATTAACCAGAATCGCCATGTTATGCCCCCGCCATTGTTGTTTTGACGGAATCCACAGCCTGCTTGGCAGCGTCGGTTAAACCAGCAGCCGAGATGATCGACAGGCCGCTCTCGCTCAGCATCTTGCGTCCTAACTCTACATTAGTGCCTTCCAGCCGGACGATCACGGGGATCTCGACACCGACGTCTTTCACTGCAGTGATGATGCCTTCCGCGATGATATCGCACCGCATGATGCCGCCGAAGATATTGACCAGGATGGCCTTCACGTTGGTGTCGGCAAGGATAATCTTGAACGCCTTGGACACGGTTTCCGCCGTCGCGCCACCGCCTACGTCGAGGAAATTGGCCGGCGCACCGCCATGCAACTTGATCAGGTCCATGGTCGCCATGGCCAGCCCGGCACCATTGACCATGCAGCCGATATTGCCGTTGAGCGCAATGTAGTTGAGGCCGGCATGGTGCGCTTCGGCTTCCTTGGCGTCATCCTGGCTCCAGTCGCGCTGCTCGGCCAGGCTTTTCTGGCGGTATAAAGCGTTGTCGTCCACGCTCATCTTGCAGTCCAGCGCGACCAGCTTGCCGTCCGTGGTCACCACCAGCGGATTGATCTCCAGCAGGGCTAGGTCGTTTTCCTTGAATAATTTGTACAGGCCTTTTACCAATTTGGTGAAAGCGCCGATCTGGTCGCCCACCAGGCCCAGCGCGAACGCCAGGTTGCGCGCCTGGAAATCCACTAGGCCGTTCAATGGGTCGCATACTTCCTGCAGTATCTGCTCCGGATGCGTCGCAGCGATCTCTTCGATGTCCATGCCGCCGGCAGAGGATGCCACCATGACGACGCGTTCCAGCGTGCGGTCCACCAGCACCGACAGGTAAAGCTCGCGCGCGATAGGCAAGGTCTGTTCGACCAGCAACTGGTGCACGGGCTGCCCGTCAGGTGCGTTCTGGTAGGTCACCAGCGACTTGCCTAGCAGGCTATTGGCAAGGGATTGCGCTTCAGCAGCAGAGTTGACGATTTTCACGCCGCCTGCCTTGCCGCGTCCGCCGGCATGCACCTGGGCCTTGACCACCCAGGCATCGCCCGCGATCTCCTTGGTGGCAGCTGCCGCCGCTTCAGCGGACTGGGCGATTTGCCCATTGGGGACAGTCAGGCCGTAGCGTTGTAGTAATTGTTTGGCCTGAAACTCGTGCAAATTCATGTGGATACTTTAAGTTGGTGTAAGTCAGTCCGCTATTTTCGCGCAAATCGCGTCGATACGCCACCCTGAGATGGATGGAGTACGGTCAGGAAGCCAATGTCTGGATAAGACATACGGCTTCCGCCGCGATGCCCTCGCCGCGGCCGGTAAATCCGAGCTTTTCAGTGGTTGTGGCTTTCACATTGATTGCATCGATGGGGACGGCACAGTCCTGCGCGATATTGGCGCACATCTGCGCGGTATGCGCAGACAGTTTAGGCGCCTCGGCGATGACGGTGGCATCGATATTGACCACGCCATAGCCCCTGGATTTCAGCAGGGCGACCACGTGCTGCAGCAGCTGGCGTGAATCGATGCCCTTGTAACGTTCGTCGGTATTGGGGAAATGCTTACCGATATCTCCCAGCGCCGCCGCGCCCAGCAAGGCATCGCATATCGCATGCAACAGCACATCGGCATCGGAATGCCCTTCCAGGCCTTTGTCGTACGCAATCTCCACGCCGCCTATGATGCATTTACGGCCCGTGACAAGCTGGTGTACATCGAAACCCTGCCCGATTCTAATCATGTTGCTCTTTCAATGGTTTATTGTCGTAGGCCAGTATGGCTTCCGCCAGTAGCAGGTCTTCTGGATAGGTGATCTTCAGGTTACGCAATTCACCGGGGACCAGTTTCGGTTTATGCCCCAGGGCTTCGACCGCCTGCGCTTCGTCGGTAGGCTTGCCGCCTGCCTTTACCAGTGCGCGTTTAAGCAGGCCAACACGGAACATCTGCGGCGTCTGCGCCTGCCACAGGCCTTCACGCGATTCGGTCGCAGCGACGCGTTCTCCAGGGCCGGCACGCTTCAAGGTATCGGCCAGGGGGATGGCCAACAGGCCGCCCACCGCATCGTCCTGCAACGCATCCAGCAATTTATCCAGCAGGTTTACCGTCAGCCCTGGTCGTGCAGCATCGTGCACCAGCACCCAGTCTTCTGCGCCGATCGCCGCTTCCATGCTAAGCAGTCCATTCAACACCGTTTCGGAACGGGTTGTTCCACCGCAGCGCACTACATTCAAGCGCGCATCCGGTGTAAAACCAGTGAGGTGGTTATCCCAGTAATTATCATCTTTGCTTAATATCACTGTCACGGATCTGATGCGCGGCGATGCTAAAAATACCCGAAGCGCATATTCGATCAGCGGCCGTCCATGCAGGGGCAGATACTGCTTAGGCGTTTCATTGCGCATACGGCTACCGGCACCGGCCGCTGGGATAAGCACATGAAACTGTGCAGTAGGTTGATCGGTCATTGCCGGATTTTAGCATGGTTGATTTGCCGGCTATCCTGAACCATCATTGACTATTTTTTTACAAAACTAGGGAAGCTCTGATTAAGTGCCACTTTTAAGCTAGGCTAGGCGCAATTAAAAAATTTCGACGCGGCATATATGAAATATGTAAGGAGAAATTTTTTATGAGCAACGACGTATGGCGACGAAGGGGTGCTTAAGCGGAGGTTCCCTGGACTATTTACTTACGCTGCCAATGTATGCACTATGATGCCTCATTCAAATGGGAATCCACCATGTTCGAGTCTGCAGAATTAGGCCACCAGATACCCAGCGAACTCTATAAGCAGGAAGCGGACAACCTGCGTGAGGCGCTGCTGGAAGCGCAGTACGAACTGGCGGAACATAAGAAATTCCCCGTCATTATCGTGATTGCAGGCGTGGATGGCGCAGGTAAAGGCGAGACGGCCAATTTACTGAACGAATGGATGGACCCGCGCCAGATCAGCACCTACGCGTTCGGCCCCGAGACCAGGGAGGAATCACAGAAACCCGCCATGTCCCGCTTCTGGCAGGCATTGCCGCCCAAGGGCGAGATCGGCATATTCTTCGGCTCCTGGTATTCCGACCCGATCCTGCAGAAAGCCTATGGCGAGATCGGCAAGAACACCTTCGATCATTCCCTCGAAGAAATCGTCCGTTTTGAACGCATGCTCACCGACGAAGGCGCCCTGCTTATCAAATTCTGGTTCCATTTATCGAAGGATAAGCAAAAGCAGCGCATCAAAACCCTGCAGAAAAGCCCGGCGACGCGCTGGCGTGTGACCGACCTGGATACCAGGCACCTCAAGCTATACGATAAATTCCGTAATATTGCCGGGCATGCCCTGCGCGAAACCAGCACGGCCAATGCGCCATGGATAGTGATTGAAGGTTTCGATGCCAATTACCGCAACCTCACCGCGGGGAAATACCTGCTGGATGCGATACGCTCGCGGCTGTCGGAAGACGCGAAAAGGCCAAGAAAAGCCGCTGCTGCAGCTATGATCCAGTCCATCGACAAGTTAAAGATCACCGACACCCTGGACCTCACCCTGTCCATTCCCAAACCCAGGTATAAGGAAGAGCTGGAGAAATACCAGGGCAGGCTGAACCTGCTGACACGCCATAAGAACTTCAGCAAGCTGTCCGTGATCCTCGCCATGGAAGGCGCCGATGCCGCCGGTAAGGGCGGCAGCATACGCCGCATCACCCAGGCCATCGATGCGCGTATTTATAACGTGATCCCGGTGGCCGCCCCTACCGATGAGGAGCGTGCACAGCCTTACCTGTGGCGGTTCTGGCGCAACATTCCCGGCCACGGCAGGCTGACCGTATTCGACCGTACCTGGTATGGGCGGGTGCTGGTGGAGCGCGTGGAGGGTTTCTGCAGCGAGCAGGACTGGATGCGTGCCTATGCCGAGATCAACGATTTTGAGGAGCAACTCATCGACAGCAATGCCCTTCTGCTCAAGTTCTGGTTGCAAATTAGCCCGGACGAGCAGCTAAAACGCTTCGAGGAACGGCAGAAGATTGCGTTCAAGCGCTTCAAGATCACTGAGGAAGACTGGCGCAACCGCGACAAATGGGAAGCCTACCAGGCAGCGGTCAGCGATATGGTCGACCGCACCAGTACGGACATTGCGCCATGGACCCTGGTGGAAGCCAATGACAAATACTATGCCCGTATCAAAATACTGAAGGAGCTTTGCGAGAAGTTGGAGGAAAAGCTAGCGGATTAATCAGGAATAAAAAGCGCCATGACAGGCGGTGCAATGCATCGTTAATACAGCTGCTTGCTCAAACGAAAGAGCAAGCCGCAGAGCGACAATGCAAACTTACGCGGCGTGGCTGACGCCTATGATACGGACATGGTCCGCCGCCTCCGGATCGCCTATCCAGAAATTAAAGAATTCACGCACCACTGCCAGGAAGAAAATACGCATCTTGCTGACGGTAAACAAGTGCATCATGGAATCCACAGCCAGGCGGTAATATTTATTATTCAGCTCCGGCGCTTCACGCATCTGGGTGATCAATAGCTTCACCAGCTTGGTACGGGTTTCTATCATGGAAGGACTGGCGCCATGCTGTTTCAGTGCCAGCGTATACGCATTGACCGGCCAGTTTTCCACGGTACTGAATTTTTCATGCTCGATTTTTTTCCACAGCACCTTGAGGTCGCCCTCCAGCGGTTTCAACTCGTTTATCTCGGGGTCGAATTCCGCATCGCTATACATCGCAGCAATGGTTTTGAAATCCTGCATCCAGAAATGGAAATACTCGCGCACCACCGTCAGGAATAAAGGCCAATCGGCAATAGCAACGATGGATAGCGTGCTGTCCACCGCATCGCGGTAACGCACGCCATCGAGCTGCAGCGGCTCAATCGCAGGTACCAGCTTTTGCAGGCAAAGCTCCCTGCGCCGCAAATTCACCAGGTCTGCGCCTTTATTTTGCAGCAGCTTGAAATAAGCGTCCTGTGCTTCTTGCTCACGTGGTTTATTCATGTTGGAATAGTAAGGAAATTAGGCTCATTGATAGATTACGGTCATTTTGGCAAGTTCTGATGCTTTAGCCTAAAAATAATTTGCTTAGACCAAGCATCTTAAAATTTAAACAGCATCTTAAATTTAAACGTTATTCAGTAATTTGAGCAAGTACAGAGGCCGTTTACATAAAGCATGTTATATGCCGATACTGACTTAGTAAGACACCCTATTTAGAATAAAATCAGCACAAACCTGCAGGTACATTTTTCACCAGTTAGCGGAAACCCTAAATGACCAATGATCAAGCATTGACCTATATGCATACCCTGCTGAGCTCCATGCTCACCAAAAATGCGTCCGACCTGTTTATCTCGGCGGATTTTCCGCCCGCGATGAAGATAGACGGGAAGATGACGCCGGTGACCCAGCAGAAACTCACCGGCGAATATACCCAGGCGTTCGCCAATGCGCTGATGAGCGAAAAGCAGCGCAAGGAATTCGAGCAGGAGAAAGAGTGCAACTTCGCCATCTGGCCCAAGGAGATCGGCCGCTTCCGCGTCAATGTCTTCATGCAGCAAGAGAAGGTCGGCATGGTGCTGCGTACCATCACCACCAAGATCCCGAATTTCGACGAGATGGGCCTGCCCAACCAGTTGAAGGAAATCATGATGGCCAAACGCGGCCTGATCATCCTGGTAGGCGGCACAGGTTCAGGTAAGTCCACCACGCTGGCGGCGCTCATCGATTACCGAAACGAGAATACGCACGGCCATATCATCACCATCGAAGACCCGGTGGAATATGTGCATCCGAGCAAGAACTGCCTGATCACGCACCGCGAAGTGGGCCGCGACACCAACGGCTGGTTTGCTGCATTGAAGAACACCTTGCGGCAGGCGCCGGACGTGATCCTGATCGGCGAAATCCGCGACCGCGAGACCATGGAATTCGCCCTGGCATTTGCGGAAACCGGCCACCTGTGTATGGCCACCCTGCACGCCAATAGCGCTAACCAGGCGCTGGACCGCATCATCAATTTCTTCCCGGAAGAGCGCCATGCCCAGTTGCACATGGACCTATCGCTCAACCTGCGCGCATTCGTCTCGCAACGGCTGGTGCCCAAGAAAGGCGGCGGACGCTGTGCTGCCATCGAGATCCTGCTTAACTCCCCATTGGTCGGCGACCTGATCTTGAAGGGGGAAACCGGCATGATCAAGGAGGCCATGGCCAAGTCGGTGGAACTGGGCATGCAGACCTTCGACCAGGCGCTGTTCAACCTGTGCGAGGAAGGCCGCATCACCGAAGAGGACGCCTTGCGCAATGCAGACTCGATCAACGAGCTGCGGCTTAAATTCAAGCTGCACGGCAAGGATTCATCGACCAAGGATGCCTCTTCGCGCATCGATCATTTATCGCTGCACGAAGACAAACCCGAGGAAGAAGAACCGGAGCCCGGCATTCCCGGTTGATAGGTACATCTATGGATATGGCCTTACTGATCTGCCTGGGCGTGCTGGCATGGTTCTGGTTTGACAGCGTGACCGCCAGGGAAACGGCCATCAGCACCGGCCGCGACCTGGCGGAGCGTACCCAGCTGCAATTGCTGGACGAAACCGTTGCATGCAGCCGCTTACGGCTGGGCCGCAATACCCGCGGGCGTGTGCAATTGCTGCGCACCTATGAGTTCGAAGTCAGTGCCAATGGCGCTGACCGGCTCTCATGCGAGCTGACACTGCTGGGCAAGCAGCTGACATCGTGGCACATCCCCCCGTATTTGCAACCGCTGCATTAATTTTAAAAATTCAAGTTACTAAGATTGGGTAGGCGTGAATAAAAAATTATGACGTGGCATATGTAAGAATATGTGAGGAGTAATTTTTTATGAGCAACGCCCCCAGTCAACGTAAGTTGGATTTTTAATATGTACGTAGGCCGCTTCGCGCCCTCACCCACCGGTCCCCTGCACTTCGGTTCCCTGGTAGCAGCCGTTGCCAGCTATCTCGAAGCAAGGAAAAACAAAGGTCGCTGGCTGGTGCGCATGGAAGACCTGGACAAGCCGCGCGAGATGGCGGGGGCTGCGGATGGTATTTTAAGCACACTGGAAGCATTCGGTTTCGAATGGGATGGCGCCGTGCTCTACCAGAGCAATCGGCAGCATGCCTATGCAGAGACGCTGGAGTTATTGGCGAACGCAGATAAGGTGTATGCGTGCACATGCTCACGCAAGGAAATAGCCGATTCCGCCCAGCATGGTATCGATGGCCTGGTCTATCCCGGAACCTGCCGTCATGGAATTGCCGGCGAAAAAACCGCCCGTGCATGGCGGCTCCGCACAGAAAACAGGCGCATAAGCGTGGAAGATGCAATCCAGGGCCATATAGAACAGGACATAAGCCGGGATATCGGCGACTTCGTGCTGAAGCGTGCCGATGGCCAGTTTTCATACCAGCTGGCGGTGGTAACGGACGATGCGGACCAAGGTATTACCCATATCGTACGTGGCGCAGACCTGCTCGATTCAACGCCGCGCCAGGTTTACCTGCAGCAGCTACTGGGATATCCCTTGCCCAGTTACGCGCATGTACCGGTCGTTACCAACAGCGAAGGTGAAAAGCTGAGCAAACAAACGCTGGCAAAAGCGCTGGACTCGGGTGTGAAACAGCATGAACTGCATCGTGCACTGGCCTTCCTGGGACAAATGCCACCAGGTGAGCTTTGGCATCATTCATTAAGCGATATATGGCAGTGGGCGGATGCACATTGGCAACTGGATTCAGTGCCCAGGCAACGTAACCTGCAAGAAGCCGGCTAGCATCACTGCTTCCCTGCAATCGACTCCGCGATACGATTCCTGGCTTCCTGCGGCAATACCAAACCCTCATCCTGCTCGATCCGGCGCGTTAACTGGCGCACGGCCATGCGCATGGTATACAGGTGATGCCTGAACTGGGTGCACATGTCGCACAGCACCAGATGCAGGCGCAGGCTGAATCGCTCGCGCCAGGATAATGGGCGATCCAGCGACTGCGAGATCAGGCGACTGGCCTGCTTACAACTCAACATGTATCAACAACTCCTCATGGCGACGTCAATGTCCTTAAGGCATTCATTAGTGAAATATGCCGCTTCCTCGATATGGCCATCAGCGATGGCCTAGCCAGTTGATTTCCAGGCATTTGCGCAACCCCATGCGCGCACGGTACAACATGACCCAGGCATTGGTCGTGGTAATGGCCATATCCTTACAGATTTTTTCGTTGTCCTCTTCCTGGATATCCCGCAGGGTAAACAGCATGGCAAGTTTTTTAGGCAACCTGTCCAGGCAGTTCTGCAATATGGCCAGGAACTGCTTTTGCTCAAGCTCGCCATCGGGCATACCCCATCGCTGTGGTTTATCCGCCCAATGCCGGTCATCCCCGGTAAAAAACTCGTCCATCCCCGGCTCATCCGGCAAGCTGTCGCTACCGTATGCACTATCTTCACCCAGGTTTTCAACCGGCTGTTCACGCACTTGCTTGCGCATCAGGTCGATGATTTTGTGTTTCAGGATGCCGGTCAGCCAGGTGCGTGCAGCGGACTTGCCTTCGAACGTAGGACTCTGGATAGCGGCCAGCAAGGTTTCCTGCACCACGTCTTCTGCCTGGTGGGGATCCCTCAGGCGAGCCAGGGCGAAACGATAGAGATAATCGCCGTGTTCGTTCAGCCAGTCGTGCGCGTTAGCCTGCTCAGTGCCCATGTCGGCTTATACTCGGATGTTCAATTGCACGATGCATCATGCTAATTCAACCCGCCTTTCTGATCCAGGCCGGCTTTGGCCTGCATGCAGCCGATGTACGCTTCAGCATTCGGCGGCTGGCCGGAGCGCTGGGCCTGCCAGATGGTCTCGGCCAGGCAGTCCATCAGGTCATGCTGGGCATCCAGTTCGTTGCCATGACGGCTTTGCAGTGCAGCATAGGCAGAGGTAATGCCCGGCGGCTGGTTGATGGCGACCTGCTCCAGTATCGACAGGTGCAGGCTCATGTGCAGGAATGGGTTGGTTTCGCCCATCTCAGGGAAATATGCCTGTTCCAGGAAGCGCTCAGGCGCATCCAGCACCGGCTGGTATTCGGGATGCATCTGGATGATCTGCACCGCCATGCCCTCCAGCTCGCTTAATGGCTGTTGCTGCTTGAACTTGGCCCAGGCATCGAAAAAAAACTGCCTGACTTCGTCGCGGCTGGGATTAAACAATGCCATGCGGGCTCCCCAGGCCGGATTCGGCGCCAGATTCTGCAGTGGACTCAACAAAAAGTGCCAGCACGGCGGAGTACTGCAATAGCTCGCTAGCGCCGTTGACCGGGGCGATCTCGCCATTGCCGTAGAAGCCGATCAGCGGCATGCCGGGGAACTGTTCCTTAAGCAATAACAGGTCACGGTCTACGCCACCATAGAAATAAGGGCCTCGGCCCATACAGGAAAATAACAGGCCGAAATCGGGGCTTGCACCCAATTGCCGGCTTAGCTCTTGCGCAGTTTTTTCCAGGCCCGCCAGGGCGGTTTCCGCATCGCGTATCGCCCAGCTGAGGTACTGCCCTTCTGCTACGCGCCTGGAAATAGTGACGGAGCCTTCGCCGTCATTGCCGCATAGCAAGGTGGATAACTGGTAGTCGCCTTGTGCAATGATTTCCGGGCTATCGGCATACACTGCCATTAGCAAATGCAGTGGCAAGGCATCATGCCCATGGCAGGCATGCTGCAATGACTTCAGCGCATGCTGGCCGCCGAGCGCCTGCACGTTATGCCCGTCTACCGCAGTCACCTCGGCAGGCTCAGTGAGCAGGCGCAGGCCATGATCCGCTTTTACAGCGCCGTTGACGCCGTTTAAGGAAGCTTCGCATTGACCGGTCACCGTTGCATTGGCATTTTGCCAGACCGAGAACGGGCCCTGCCCCAGTGCATCGCCCGACACACCGCCGAAACGCAGGCCTGGCGCTGCCAGCCAATTGGTATTAATGGCATTGGGCGCTGTCAGCGCTAATAGCAACTGGCTGTCACCCGCATGGATATTGGGCTGCAGGCCGACGTCGCCGGAGAACACCATGGCGGCGACCGCGGGGGCATCCAGCACCCAGTCCTGGTCCGTGAAGATGCCCAGGGCGGAACAGCCCATCACCTGTATGCAGCTGGCAGCCTTGGCGGCCGCGCGAATAGCGGGCAATGGATCGCTGGCGAATTCAGACGTCAACAGCAGCAACACGCTGCTGGCGATCTCGATATCCAGTGTTTCCATCGCCTGCGCGACCGCCTGCGCCGCCAATTCCGGGGAGGGTGATTTACCGACGGCTAATCCTGTTGCAACGCTCATCCGACCTCTTTTAATTGGAAATCATGATCTGGAAATTATTTTAATTAACTGTTTATAAAATCTTAATGCTTAAAAACATTTGGCTTTGTATTCGCACAAATCGACAATCACACACTCACTGCATTTCGGCTTGCGCGCCACACAAGTATAACGCCCATGCAGGATGAGCAGATGGTGCGCGTCCCGCAGGTATTGCTGAGGGACCGTCTTTAAAAGTTTGAGTTCGACCTGCAGCGGATTTTTACCTGGCGCCAGCCCGATGCGGTTACCCAGGCGAAAGATATGCGTATCCACAGCAATGGTCGGCTCGCCGAAAGCGGTATTCAGGATGACATTGGCGGTTTTGCGGCCGACACCGGGCAATCGCTCAAGCTCTGCTCGCGTACTTGGCACCTCGCTATTGAACTCTTCTACCAGCATCTGGCACGTGGCCAGTACATTCCTGGCTTTGGCATGGTACAGGCCGATGGTACGGATATACGCTTCCAGCCCTTCCAGGCCCAGAGCAAGTATCTTCTGCGGCGTATTGGCGACAGGGAACAGCTTCGCCGTGGCCAGATTCACTCCCTTATCGGTCGCCTGTGCCGACAGGATGACCGCAATCAGCAGCTCGAATGTGCTGCTATGCATCAGTTCGGTAACCGGCTCAGGAATAGCGATGCTCAGGCGGCGAAAAATCTCGAGGCGTTTTTCAGTGTTCATGTCGGGGGATAGAAAGTGGGGGCGCGACTGCTAACTGGCAGCATCGTTCTTTTGCGATCTTGCCTTCGCCATGGCGGCAGCGATGGCGGCTTTTTTCAAGGCGGCAGGTGATTAATCGGGTGGAACGTAGCTCCCCGGCATAGCGGCCAATGATTTTGGTGTATGCGGCTGGCGGGCCAGGCGAAGCTGTCGAGACTCATGGCGGCTACGGGCAATATCCGCTGATTTCCTGGCCTCTATTGGGCTTAGTGGCGTGTCGGGTGCCTGCAAGCTGATGCAATCCACCGGGCAAGGCGGCAGGCAAAGCTCGCATCCCGTGCATTCTGCCGCGATGACGGTATGCATCTGCTTGGACGCGCCCAGGATGGCATCCACCGGGCAGGCTTGTATGCACAGTGTGCATCCTATGCATGTGGCTTCGTCTATCACTGCCAAGGATTTAGGCTTGTGTACCCCATGGTCCGGATTGAGCGGTTTGTAAGGCTGATCCAGCAGGCCAGCCAGCGCATGTATAGCGGCATCGCCACCAGGCGGGCATTGATTGATATCCGCCTCATGCGAAGCCAATGCCTCTGCATACGGCTTACACCCGGGATAGCTGCACTGGCCGCATTGCGTCTGCGGCAATATGGCATCGATGCGCACTATTAATAGCTCGGCATTCATCCGTGAGTCAGTACCAGTTGGAGATTGGGATCAGTGCAGGATTATACGAGTTTAAGCGGGCCGGAAGTAGCTACGTCGGCCTGAAAATCAAGATGGCGAATTTGGTGCGGAATATAGCCCTGGATAATGTCCAAAAGAATGCCAAAAGGAATGCCAGGTCAAACAGCCAACTTAATGTTTAAGATGTAAAAAGCGTACTCCTGGCGGGGTAGTTTAAGTTAAAATGCTTTGATTTTATTTAATCGTCAGGTTCAATCATGCTGCAAGGCAGTCTCGTTGCCATCGTCACCCCTATGCATGAGGATGGTGGTCTTGATATTCCCACGTTACGCACGTTAATCGACTTCCATATCAAAGAAGGTACGGATGGCATCGTCGTGGTCGGCACTACAGGCGAATCGCCCACAGTGGATATTGAAGAGCATTGCCTGCTGATCAAGACAGCGGTAGACCATGTGGCCGGCCGTATTCCCGTCATCGCCGGCACGGGTGCCAACTCTACCCGTGAAGCCATCGAGTTGACACGGCACGCAAAAAACCTGGGGGCAGATGCCTGCCTGCTGGTTGCACCCTATTACAACAAACCCACGCAGGAAGGCCTGTTCCAGCATTACCGCGCCATTGCCGAAGCCGTGGATATCCCGCAGATTTTATATAACGTACCGGGCCGGACGGCCTGCGACATCAGTAACGACGTAGCGATACGCCTGGCAGCGATCCCCAACATCGTGGGCATCAAGGATGCCACCGGCAGCATAGAACGCGGTACCGACCTGATTTTACGCGCCCCCGAAGGCTTTGCCGTTTATAGCGGCGATGATGCAACCGGCATGGCCCTGATGCTGCTGGGTGCACAGGGCGTCATCTCGGTCACCGCCAACGTAGCACCCCGGCTCATGCACGAAATGTATATGGCAGCCACTGCCGGCAATGCAAAACAGGCATGCAAAATCAATGCGCAACTGTTTGCATTGCATCAAAAACTGTTTGTCGAAGCCAATCCTATCCCAGTCAAATGGGTACTTAACCACATGGGTCTGATAGGTCCAGGCTTGCGCCTGCCCCTGGTTGCCTTGTCTACGCAACACCATGAAACTTTACATAGCGCGATGCACTCCGCCGCTATCCTCTAGATGCCGCAGTGATTAAATTAAGAGAACCCGCATGAACCATTTCAACCGTCTCTTCAATGCCAGATCGTTAGTAGTAGCCAGCCTGGCCAGTGCCCTGCTCGCTGGTTGCGATTCGATACCGTTCGTAAACAATACTCCCGACTATAAAACGGCAGGACGTGCGCGCCCCCTGGAAGTGCCCCCGGACCTGACCTCCATCTCCTCCTCGGACACGTTCAGCGTGCCGGGCGCAGCCACTACGTATTCCGAATACAGCCAGGGCCAGGGTGAACAGGCTGAAGACCAGCAAAAGATATTGCCGAATCCTGACAATGTGCGCCTGGAACGTGCCGGCTCGCAGCGCTGGCTGGTCGTGCAGGCGTCCCCTGAAAAGATCTGGCCGGCTATCCGTGATTTCTGGTCCGAACTCGGGTTCGCAGTGCGCGTAGAGAATCCGCAAACCGGCGTCATGGAGACCGAATGGGTAGATCCATCCAACCTGACCAAGGACGATAAAGGCAATTACCTGGATAAATTCCAGGGATGGCTGGACAAGCTCAATACATTGCAGAATCGCCAGAAATTCCGCACACGTATCGATTACGGCCCGGATGCCAACACCACTGAAATCTACCTGAGTCACCGCTCCGTCAGCGATGTGCAGGACGACGGTAAAGAACGGGTGCTGACATCGGCAGGCGTCATCGAAAACGGTTACAGGCTCAGGACAAAATCCGATGAAGTGCGCTCGGATGCAGAGGATATCGATGCTGAATTGTTACGGCGCCTGATGGTGCGCCTGGGGGTGGAAGAGCAGAAATCGCGTGCCATCGTCGCTTCGGTGAACAATGAGTTGCGTGCCTCCATCAATAAAGAAACAGACGGCACGCTGAACCTGGCTGTCAATGACCAGTTCGATCGCGCATGGCGCCGTGTGGGCCTGGCGCTGGATCGTGTCGGGTTTGTAGTGGAGGACCGCGACCGCTCCAAGGGATTGTATTACGTGCGCTATACCGATGTAGATATTGATGACAGCCCGAAGAAAAAGAAAGGCCTGCTGGATAGCCTTAAATTCTGGGGCGATGAGGATACCAAAAAATCCACAAAAGACACATCAACGGCACCAATCGGTACTGCAGATATCGATGCTCCTACCTCCAGGAAGAACGATCCCGGCATGGTAGACAAGCTGAAATTCTGGAAAGCGACGGATGTGGAGAAAGTGGACCCGAACAAGCAGTACCGGGTAAAAATAGACGAAACGGGTGAGACCTCGTTGATCACCATTCTTG